>JABMSA010000109.1 GCA_013202185.1 Planctomycetota bacterium | reverse complement strand
GCGTGATCCTCGTCGGACAGCAGTGGGAAGCCCAGGCAGTATCTCTCGTCAAATCTCCTCTGCGCCTGGGGGGAGTCGGGGCTGATGCCGACTGCCGAGAGGCCGATGTCGGCGAACTCCTGCATTGAGTCTTTGACGCTGCATGCCTGGGTAGTGCAGCCGGGCGTTTCGGCCCTCGGGTAGAAGTAGAGCAGCAGCTTGCGGCCCTCGAAGTCGGACAGCTTAACGATTTTCTCGTTCTGATCCTTGAGTTCGAAGCTCGGTGCCTTGTCACCCGGTTTCAGCTTTTCCATGAGTCATCCTCCAAAATGATTCCGCGTGGGCAGAGGTGCAACCGCCATACATGAAAACCGCGCCCGGCGGCGAAAGGTTCAATCCGACTGATGAAAGAAGTGCGCCCCGGCAGCCCGGCTCAGAATGGCTTGCTATCGAGGCGGCGAATGTAGATTTCGTCGACGGCCGCGCGCTCCGAAAGCGACAGCAGATACATCACCGATTGCGCGATGTCTTCCGGATGCATCAGCGCCGACACATCGAGGTCGGGCCGCGACCGGCGGATCATCTGGGTATCGACGCCGCCGGGCAGGATGGCGCTCACGCGGATGCCGTGCTCCTGCGCCTCTGCGGCCAGAGATTTCGTGAGGCCCATAACGGCGTGTTTGGCTGCCGTGTAGGCCGCCTGGTTGGGATAGCCCCTGAAGCCCACAACGCTCGAGATGTTGATGATGTAGCCCTCGCGCCGCGCGATCATCAGCTTCATCGCCTCGCGGCAGCAGAGGAACGTGCCCCTCACGTTCACGGCCATGATGCGGTCGATGGCGGAGGCGGAAAATCCGACAACCGGCCCGTAGATGCCAATGCCCGCGTTGTTGACGAGCACGTCGAGCCGCCCGTGCACGTCGCGGACGTGATCGAACAGCGCCACGACGTCGTCTTCGTTTGCGATATCGGCGGTGACGGCCGTTGCCATGCCGCCGGCATCAGTTATCTCTTTTGCGACGGCATCAATTTCTTCGGTGGTCCGAGCGGCGGCGACCACATGTGCGCCGGCGTCGGCGAGTGCCAGGCAGATAGCCCTGCCGATGCCGCGTCCGCCGCCCGTTACCAGTGCAACTTTGTTATCGAGTTTCGCAGACAATCTTGCGGCTCCTTATGAGCGCCCATGTGTTATGTGTTTGCGGCGATGGGAAGTGTGAGGACGAAGCCGGCGCCGGTGCTGCTTGCGCGGTCGAGGCGGAGGTCGCCCCCGAGGCCGCGCGCCAACTGTCGCGAGATGGCCAGGCCCAGGCCCACGCCTTGCTTGACGCCGTGCGAGTTGCTGCCGCGCAGGAACGGCTCGAAGATGGATTCGGCATCCCTCGCAGCCACGCCCGGTCCGTTATCGCTCACGATGATCCGCAGCTCGCCGTCGGCCCGCGATACCGAAAGCCCCACACGCGGGTCGTCGTCGCACGCGTACTTGATGGCGTTGTCGATGAGGTTGGTTAGTATCTGCTCGACGGCCGACGGATCGGTCGCCACTTCGGCGGAGGCGACGGCGTCTTCGGACCCGTTGCCCACGCTTACGATCAGGTACACTCCGGAGCGGCGGGCGCGCTCGGCGGCTCGCGAGGTCGTCTGCGCGATCAGCTCGCCCACGGTTGTCCGGTCGCGGCGCACCACGATCTGGCGCCCCTGCTCGACGCGCGCGTATGTGAGCACGTTCTCGACGAGCCGGCTGAGGTGGTCCGATTCGTCCTGGAGGGTGGTGAGGTATTCCTGTTGGGCGTCGTCCTTGACCATCCCTTCCGCAAGCATTTCGCAATACATTCGAAACGTTGTCAAGGGCGTGCGAAGCTCGTGCGTTACGGCCGAGACGAACTCGCCGCGACGCTTGCTGAGGTCGACCGATGCCCGCAGTACCACGCCGACGACGACGAGCGCCGCCAGCACGACGATCCACGAGAGGCCGAGTATTCCCCTCACCGGCGTGAATAGCGGCGCGGATGCGGTCCCGAGCGGCCCGGGATCGACCACGGCGGGCACGCTCGCCAGCAGCAGTCCGGGATCGGCGGACGTCGGATCATCGGTCGGCTTGATCGCCGCGTCGGGCAACAGATCGGCGACCGACCGAAGCAGTTCGGCGCGGATGGCAGGCCAATCGGCCCAGATGCCCTGGGTGAACCTCGTGCCGCCGGCTTCGGCGCCGCGAAGAAGGAAAAGCGTCCACTCGCCGTCGTTGCTGCGCTCCCAGTGCGGCGCGAACGTTCCAGCGCGGGCGTCGTCCTTCTCGTCCGCTTGCTTTACTTTTTTTGATTGACGCACCTTGGAAGTGTTTCGCGTGACAATCTGCTGCTGAATATTCTGCCAACTGGAAGCACGGTTGTCCCACTCCTGGGCTGATTGAGCCATTTGCTGGGGATTTTCGTCTTGATACTTCTGCACCTTCCGCTGCAGATCACGGTTGATTCTCAGTTGCCTCAATTCATTGTCCACGCTGATGAAAACGTTCGGGCCGGCGCCCTGCGTGGTGACAATTCCGCGCAGTGCGGCCAGTTGCACTGCGGCGGCCGCTATGGCCTCGTGCGTGGTGTAGAATTCTTCGGCGAGGTCGCGGAGGCTGTCGGACGGCACCTGCGGCGAGGTGACATTGCCTGCCGCGTCAACCTGAAAGTGCAGCTTGAAAAACGGATCGGAGAGCGTGAGCAGCGGCGACGGCACGAGCACCTCGCCCGGCTGCAGCGGCGCGAGCATGCGCGTATAGGCCCGTTGCGGTGCGTAGAACGCGGCATAGTGGAAGTATGGACGGGCCGCCTCCTCGGCGCGGCGCGGCGCGATGATCGATTCCATCCGCCAGAGCGCCAGGCGTATGCGCTCCTGCCGATCAGCCTCGAGGCCGGCGGTGCGCTCCGAGCGCTCCAGGCACAGCAGCGTGTGGGTGGTCCACGCCAGCACGGCTATTACCGCCGCCGCGCAGATCGGATAGAGGATCCAGGTGCGAGTGCCTTTGGTTGTCACGGTCGCTATGCCTCCGCAGGGTGCGGTTCGGGCGTCAGTTGTCGCTTGCCGGGTCCGGCGGCGGCGAGCCATCCGCCAGCATGTATCCCTTTGCGCGCACGGTCAGGATCACCTCGGGCGCGTCCTTGTCGTCGTCGAGTTTCTCCCGCAGGCGTGCGACGGTCATGTCGATCGTCCGGGTGTAAACGCTGCCGCCCAGCCCCCATACCCTCGAAAGGATTTCCTCGCGGCTGATCGCCCGCCCGGGGTTGGCGGCCAGGTAGCGAATGAGATCGGCCTCGCGCTCGGACAGCTCTCGGCGGGTGCCGTCGGCCAGCTTAAGCTCGCGGCGCTCGAGGTCGATTGTGCGGCCTGCTATCTCGAGCGACTGCACGTCGCGCGGGCGCTCGGCCGTGCGGCGCAGCACCGCCTCGACTCGTGCGAGAAGCTCGCGGGCGCTGAACGGCTTGATCACGTAATCGTCGGCGCCGCCCTTGAGGCCGCGCACGCGATCGTTCTCGGCGCCGCGCGCGGTGAGCATGATGATCGGCACCGCGGGCTTGACCTTGCGCAGTTCGTCCAGCACCTCGAAGCCGTCCAGCCCCGGCATGACGATGTCCAGCAGCACCATGTCTACGTCCGCCTGCACGCCAGTCTCGAGGCCGGCGTGGCCGTCTGCGGCTTCAAACACGTTGTATCCCGCGAACTTGAGTGCATCCACAATCCCCCTTCGGATCGGGGCGTCGTCTTCAATGACAAGCACGTTCTTGGGCATTGTTTGCGTTCTCCCGGCCGGGCATTCGTCCCCAGCAATGATAACACGAAGCAAGGGCGGCTTTCAAGCACAATCGACGCGGCGCGGCTCGCGTTGTCCTCAGACAGGCAAGGCTGATCAGAGGGCAGGCAACGCCACGGCCCCTCCAGGCCAGTGCATATCGTACCTTGCAGCGGATGAAAACGTTCCTCCTTCCTTTATGCCCTCCTACAACGAGCGTTCCTCCTTACCTTGCGGCTGTGACGAGCACGTTCTTGTTGTCGACGCGCAGGAGTATCTCGCCGGAGACGGCCAGCACTCCCTGGCGGTTCTGATCGACGAATTTCTGCACGAGCGCGAAGTACTCGTCCGAGCCGAATGCGATTGTCTCGTCGGGCTCGATGCTCTTCTCGGCCTCGACGGTCCGCGAGTCGATCCAGCGGGCGCCGCGCTGGTAAAGCGCGCGGTCGTTCATCTGCTGCACGGTGGTGGTCTGGACGCTGTTCATGTCCGCGTCGTAGAACGTGTTGCGACGGTTGTCGACTCTCTGTTTCCTCTGGAAACCATCGTTCCTCAGTTGGTTGACGGCACCCATCCCGGCGCGTTGTCCAATAGCGCGCGACTCGAGGTTAAGACCGGCCTTTCTGAAATTTTCTTCGTACGCCGCGAGGTCGGTGCCTTCCTTGGCGAGGAATGCGGTGTACTCGGTGAGGATGCCAAACTCGGTGGAGAGCCGGACGATTTCGTCGACGAGTTCCTTCATCTTCGGATCCTGCATTCCTGTTCCGGTCTGGGAGGGGAATGCGGCGCCGGCGGCTGCTCCGGCCTGGCGGATTTCCTCGATGAGAAACGCCACCTTCCTGTTGGCCCACAGGCGCGGCACGAAGCTGTTGCGCGTGGTGGCGCTCTTGAGGTTGAAGTTGAACCTGAATGTGCGGCGCGTGCCGCGATAATCTCCGCTGAGGGTGAACGCCAGCGGCTGCTCGTCCTTGTACTTGCCAAGCAGCACGAGCTTGTCGCCGTCGAAGACGTCGGGCAGTTCGGCCGGCATCAGGTCCGATACCCGCCTGGTGGTCAGCTTGCCTTTTGCGTCGACGGTTTCGATCTTCGGCTCGGAGAGCACCGGCCCCGAGAGACGGCGATAGACCTGCGAGACCTTGATCTCGACGTCTTCGCCGGGCATGACCACGGTGCTCACGGCGCGGCTCTTGCCGGCGAGGTGGCTCAGCAGCGGCGCGTTCACGTCGTAACCCACGCCGAATGTGAAGATGCGGCGCTTGTGCACGTTGGCCTTGAGGGCGGCCTCGCGGATGGCCACCTCCTTGCGGACGCCCACCGTGGCCAGGCCGTCGGTGAGGAACAGCATGAGCGGCAGCATGCCTTCGCGGGGATCAGGCCTGAGCGCCTCGATGAGCGCGTCGTGTATGTTGGTGCCGCCGCTCGGCTGGAGCCTGCGGAGGTAATGCCGGGCGGCTTCGATGTTCTCTTGGGTCTTGAGGACCGCCGCCGGCGCGAAGGTCGAGACCGATCCGGAGTAGTCGATGATGTTGAATGCTTCGCCATCGAGCAGACCCTCGACGACCTGCAGCGCGGCGGCCCGCGCCTGCTTGATCTTTTCGCCGGCCATCGAGCCGGAGCGGTCGATGACAACGGTCACCTCGCGCTTGACGACGGGTGCGGCGCCGTCTTTGGCCGGGGGCACGCCCGCGAGCAGCAGGAAGTATCCGCCGCCGATCTTCGGATCGGGGTATGCCATCAGCGATGCGCTCACGCCGTTGTCGCCGGTGAGGTACGACAAGAGGAACGGACCCGGCTCGGTCGCGGCGGCTGCGGTGATCTCAATGCGGGCTTCGGTCTTGTCCGGATGGCTGGCGTTTACCCCGTGGCTGGGCGAATAGACGGTAGTGATGTTTTGCTTCGATCTGATCCTGACCGTGATTTTCCAGGGAATCGAAACCGACAGCAGCTCGCTGCGCGGCAGGAAGTAGTCGACGCGGTTGCCATCGGCCGGGAGGAGGTTCTCGTAGACGAGGCGCACCCGCTGGGTGCCGTTGGGCGGCACGGGGAACACGCAGGTGCGGATGAGATTGTAGCCTGCAAACTCGACGAGCGCCGGGTCGCGAAGCTGGGCGACGATCGAGTTGTAGATTTGGCGGGCCTCTTCCCTGGGGAGGATTTCGGCGGTCGGCTCATCGGACCCTCCCTGGAAGGTGAAGCCTCGCAGCACGGCGCCGTCGGGCACGGGCACTATCATCTCGGCCTCCTGCATTGTGCCCGACGGATTCTGGATGCCGATCTCCATTGTGGTCGTCGCCACGAGGTCGATGATGTCGACGCTTGCGGCCACATCGGTTATCTTCGTGACAACGGCGCCGGGTCGCACCGGGAACGAGCGCGACTGCGGGATGATCAGGTTGCTGGCCCGGGGCGACAGGGACCGGTGGGCAAGGCGCCGGTCGAGAGCCGCAGCCGGCGCCGCGCACGCAAGAACGAGGCAGCAGATGCCCGCAACTGTGAGGATTGTTTTTCTATTCATTGCCTGCTCCTTCTGTAAAGTTTTCTCTGAAGGTAAAGTTCTTCTTCTCGGCCTGCGAGCGGATGGCCTTGAGCACGGCTGAGTCGAACGAGTTGTCGCCCTTGGCGGCTTGCTCCTTACGTTCGGTCTGGATGAACTCGCGCCGCTGCGAAGCCAAGTCGTTGATTTGCGTCTGAACATCCCTGCGCTCGGTCTCGATCTTGTCGAGGTGGGCGTTCTGCTCTTCGAGCGTCATCTTCTGCATCTCTTCCGGCAGGTCCTTCTTCTCGATCTTCGCGAGGTCGAAGTCCTTGGAGTTGCGTGCGTCGACGAGGTCCCACATGCTGTTGTCGTATTGGCGCTGTGCCTTGAAGACATTACGCACGGCCAGGTTGGATGCGCTCATCTTGGCGGAGTTACTGTCCTGCATTACCTGGTTGCCTAGGCCGGCCTGCCCGTCGGCGCCATAAGCAACGTACGTGGTGTTGAGTTTCTTTCCGAGTTCGGCGATCTTGTCGTCGAACGGCGTGGCGATGACGATGGTGCCGTTGTCCTGATCGATTGCGGCGAAGCTGCCGTCGGCCAGTTGGGCCACCTCGCGCCAGCCCGGGGCGATGTTGTCGGCGGGATTTCCGCAGTAGATGGAATTGACGATTATGTCTTGCGCGATCGTCTTTGCGCACACTTTCCGGAAGTCGTGCGTCTGGCTGGCCTGGTCGGCGGATTCGTTGCCGGCGACGAAGATGATCTTGAGCGCGTCCTTCGAGTCTGTCCACTCGAGTTTCGTGAGTGCGTCGTTGAGCACCCAACCTACGTATTCCTGCGAGCCGCTGGTCTCGAGTGCCATTAGCTTCCCGAACACGGTGTCGAGGTCGGTGGTGAACTGTGTGAGGAGGTTGATGTGGCTTTCACCGCCTCCGCCGTTGCCGAACGTGAGGAGTGCCACGCGCAGCTTGGGGGCGGGCTTTGCCAGCGAAAGCTCACTGACGATGTCCCACAGCTTCTCGCGGGCGGCGTTGATGAGGCCGCTCATGCTGCCGCTTACGTCCAGGCAGATGGTAAGATCGATGGTGCGTGCCAGTTCGTCGGGCTTGACTATCGGCAGGACATCGATTGCTCTCGGCTCCGCCTCGACCTTGGCTTCCTCTGCCGTGGCGACAAGCGCCGGCAGCATCAGGGCAAGCATTACCACACACAGCATTCTTTTCATTCTCTTCATTTCACTATCCTCCGTATCCAATCCGTGGCCGCTTAGTTCGACGCGGAACGCCCGCGTCTTGTCTCAATTGTTTTTCAATGTCGCACGAGTACTACGTACCGATATGTCAGCTTCTTTTCCTGGCCGGCGTCGAGGTCGACGGTCCAGATGAGCTGGTTGCGCTTGTTGACGGAGTAAACGCCTTCCTCTCGGAGGATGCAGCGCGGTTTACCGTCCGCTTCGGCAAGCTCGCCGGAGAACTGCCGCCGTATGATGAGCTTGACCTTCTCTGCGCGATGATTACTGACGGTGAGTTCGCCTTTGACCGGGACTTTGTAGTAGGTGCTGCCGCCATAGCGGAAGCTTTCTCGATTACCGGGTCGGGGAGTACAGACGGAATTGCTTCATGGACGAGATAGGTTTGGTATTCAGCTTCTAGCTG
>JABMSA010000108.1 GCA_013202185.1 Planctomycetota bacterium | reverse complement strand
ACGTTCACGCCAAAATGCCGTATGCTCTCGGGCCACTGGCAGGCCACCTCGGCCGCAAAGGGCGCCAGGCGCCGGGTTGCCTTTCCCGGGATCACGTTTTGCTCGAGCAGCACGATGGGTATGCGCTGCAGCCGTGCGGCGACGAGCGGGAAAAACGACGCATTGCCTCCGAGCCCCACGGCCACGTCGGGCCCGAACTCGGTGATTGTGCGGTAGCTTTGCCTCAGGGTTTTCACCGCGCCTATTACAAAAGCGGGCCAGGTGACGGGGTTCATCGATAGAGGGCGGGCGGTCATGTGGATCGCCTCGAGCCCGTAGCGGTTGAGCGTGCGGATTTCCATCTCGCGATCGCCGGCGATGAACAGCACGTGTGCGTCGGGGTCTTCGCGTTTGATTTCTTGGGCCATTGCGATGCCGGGCATCAGGTGCCCGCCGGTGCCGCCGCCGGCCAGGATGATTCTCATTTTTCTCTCCGCGACCCGAGAATCAGGCTTTGGCGCGAGGCCTGAGAATCGGGTTGCACTATGCTGCGCTCAGATGGTTGCCCGCTGTGCTCCGGGCAGGTATATCGGCTCGTTTTTTTCGGCGTGCAATGCAACGTTGAGAACTATGCCGATGCCCGCCGCCATTGCAATCATCGAGGATCCGCCGGCGCTTATGAACGGCAGCGGCAGGCCCTTTGTGGGCAGCATGCAGGTAACCACGCCTATGTTTATTACCGTCTGCAGCGCGACGGTGAGCAGAATGCCGAATGCAAGCATCGAGCCGAAGCTGTCGCACGCCGCGCGCACTACCCGGCTGCCGAGATACAACAATAGCACATATATGAGCACCACTCCGGCGGTGCCGACGAACCCCATCTCTTCGCCTATGACCGAAAAAATGAAATCGCTGAGGTGCTCGGGGGTGAATCCGCCCTTTTGCATCCCCAGGCCGGGGCCTACGCCCGTGAGGCCGCCCGATCCGAAGGCGATGAGCGATTGGGTGATCTGATATCCGGCGCCCTGCTGATCTTTCCACGGATCGAGGAAGATCATGATGCGCCTCAGCCTGTAGGGCGCCGCAACGATGAGGTAACCGATCAGCGGCAGCGCGGCCGGGAGCATTATCAGGGCGTGAAGGAGCTTGACACCGGCGACAACTACCATGGCATATACCACTATGGCTATTAGCAGGGCCGTGCCGAAGTCGGGCTGCATTACAATCAGGAACGATCCCAGGGTTGCGAGTATCATCGGCGGGAGGAAACCGTATAGAAACTGCCGGATTTTTCTCTGCTTTGTGCTGAGGAAGCGTGCCATGTAGATGACGATGGCGATCTTGAAAAACTCGGCGGGCTGCACGGTGGCCGATCCTATCGGCAGCCAGCGGCGGGCGTTGTTTTTTTCTACGCCGACCAGGTGAACGAGCACGAGCGCGACAAATGCGAGGATGAGAATAGCGCCGGAATACTTCTTGAGCAGGTGATAGTCGAACAGGGAGAATGCCACCATCACGACAGCCGCGAGGATTATCCAGATCATTTGCTTTCGTGCAACTGCCAGGTGGCCGCGCTCGGCCCCGTAGAGGGATGCGCCCCCGCTGTACACCGCAACAATACCGATGCACATCAACGTCACGACGCAGGCAAGAATAGCGTAGCGCGTGTTGGTCATGGTCCAGAATCAGCTCAGGTGCTGTTTGAGTTCAGAAATGATCTTCGAGTGAATCTGACATACTCTCGATTCGGACATCGAGAGCGCCTCGCCCACCTCTCTCATCGTGAGCTGCTCGTAGTAGTAGAGCATCACAATGAGCTTCTCAATCTTGGTGAGCCTGTTGGCGATCACGTCGCGCAGCTCTTCCTTGAGGATGCTGCCGGCCGGGTCGCTGTTGCGAGAGTCCTTCAGCGATTTCATCTCATTTGCTCCGTTGCCGTTGTTGTCGCAGCGGCATCTGTCCAGCGAGAAAAACGTGGCCCCCTTGTAAGTTAGCGCCTGCTTGACCTTCTCGGTCGACAGCCCTATCTCGGAGGCGATTTCGCCGTGCCTGGCTTCACGCCCGAGAGTGGTCTCGAGCTTGCGTGCGATGCGGTCGATCTTGTGAATTCGTATTCGCAGCATCCTGGGCAGCCAGTCTTGCGAGCGCAGCTCGTCCATGATCGCGCCCCGCACCCTGGCCGAGCAGAACGTCTCGAATTTCGTTCCCGCATCGAGCTTGAATCTGTCCACCGATTCCATCAGGCCGATCATGCCGGCGCTCTCGAGGTCGGCCCGATCCACGTGGGCGGGCACGTTTGCGGCTACTTTTGCCGCGGCCCGAATCGCCAGGGGTGCGTAGTTTACCACGAGCGCCGCCCGTAGATCGGGATCGTTGGTACGTTTGAATTCTTCCCACGTGGCGGTGAGGTCGTCTTGCGTTGTTGTTGCTTGTAAGCGGTCCATTTTCATATCAGCCAATACTTCTGCGTGACCGTCATATCCTACGCCGAATCGCCGACAAGATAGTCACTTTGCCGTTGCGTTGTTGCTACGTTTCCATTTTCCTGCGTTACAGTTGCGCGGAAAGCGTGATATGTTTCCGCGGCATCGGTTGTCACCGGTGTTCCGGCCGGTTCCCAGTTGGCTATTGCTTCAACGATTCCTTCGAGTTTCATTCCCCTCGATGCCTTGAGCAGTATTGTATCGGTGCTGCCGATCAGCCATGGCAGGAGTTCCGCGGCGGTTTTGGTGTCGGGAAATTGCACCACCCGGTCGTGTGGCATTCCGTTGTCGGCGGCGCCCATGGCGAGAGCTTGCGTTTCCTGGCCGACTGTTACGAGCAGGTCGAAATCGGCTGCGGCCACCCGCCTGCCGACCTCGCGATGGATGGCCTGCGACTGATCGCCGAGCTCGAGCATATCGCCGCATACCACTACCCTGCGGCCGCGCACCGGAAGTGCGGCGTATTCGCGGAGGGCGGCCAGCGTCGATTCGAAGTTGGCGTTGTAGGCGTCGTTGAATATTGTGATTCCGCCGATCCCTACGCGCTGCATGCGCATCGGCGGCGGCTTGAACGTCGAAAGCCGATCCCGAATCAGGTCGAGGCTCAGCCCGAGCTTGGCGGCCACCGCGATGGCCGCGAGCGCATTGTAAACGTTGTGCCTTCCGATGACCGGCAGCACAAACCGCTTGCCAAGCGCTTCGAAGCGCGTGTGGGCGGCTGCGGAGTGAATGTTTGTTGCGCGGACGTCGGCGTTTTCTTCCATGCCAAACGTTATCGCCTGCGTGGCCGTCCGCTCGGCGATCTCGCGGCACCAGTGGTTGTCGGCGTTTACCACCGCTGTGCCCTCCGGCGGCAGTGCTTCGATGAGGCGGCCTTTTTCGATTGCCACGCCCTTGATGTTGCCCAGGCCCTCGAGGTGCGTGGGCGCCACGTTGGTGATGACGCCGACGTGCGGCCGGGCGATCGATGCCAGGCGGGCTATCTCGCCGGGGGCGCTTGTTCCCATTTCGACTACGGCGTAGCGGTCATCAGGCTCGATGCGAAACAGCGTGCGGGGCACGCCGATGGCGTTGTTGAAGCTCTCGGGGCTCTTGACGGTAGGCGCCTCCGCTGCAAGGATGGCGGCGAGCATCTCTTTGGTGGTGGTTTTGCCGTTGCTGCCGGTGATGCCGATGACGACGGCGCGCATCTGCCGGCGATACCACGCGGCGAAATCTCCCAGGGCACCGAGGGTATCGGCTACGACGATTGCGGTTTTGCCTCGGGGCACGGTTACCGGTCTTGAGACTATCGCCACCGACGCGCCGCAGTTGAAGGCATCGGCCACGAACTCATGGCCGTCGCGCTGGGCTACGAGTGCGAAGAAGGCGTCGCCGGGGGCGAGGTGCCGGGTGTCGGTTGCAACGCCTGTTACCGTTGCCCGGCGGCTGCCGCGGATTCTGCCTCTTGTTGCTTTGCAAATTGATCTGACCGGGATCGGTTCCACTGCGAGTTTCCCTTACAGGCCACTGTGACCTTCTGTTTCCCTATCTTGAGTTCCTCGAGAGCTTCGGTTGCTTTTTTTCGGTCGTCGTATGGTATTGTGGTGTTTCCGAGCACCTGGTAGGTTTCGTGCCCCTTGCCGGCGATCAGCACTACGTCGCCGGGCTGTGCTTGCGCTACGGCGATGCGTATCGCGGCGGTGCGGTCGGGCTCTACGGTGTAATAGTCGCAATCGTCGATGCCTTCTTCGATGTCGGCGATTATGTTCTCGGTTTGTTCGGCCCGGGAGTTGTCGGCGGTGATGACGAAATAGTCGGAGTATTTCCGTGCGATGTTTCCCATTTTTGGCCGCTTGGTCTTGTCGCGTTGGCCGCCGCATCCGAAGACGAGTATGATCCGGCCGGAGGTTACATTTCGCAGCGTTGTGAGGACGTTTGAAAGGGCGTCGGCGCTGTGTGCATAATCGACGAGCACGGAAAAATCCTGCCCGCAGTCGATAACCTCGAGGCGCCCCGGGGTGCCCGGGTATTGCTCGAGGCCGTTCTTGATGGCGTCGATTTCGATGCCCAGGTTCATGGCTGCCGCCGCCGCCGCGGTGGCGTTTGCAACGTTGTAGTTGCCGAAGAACCCGGGCGCCACCTCAACGGTTCCCGTGGGTGTGTAAAGCTCGAAGCGCGTGCCCGACATCGACGGGTTGGTGACGATTGCGCGGACGTCTGCCTCGCGCGAAACTCCGTAGGTCATGACGCGCGCCCTGGTTCGCTGGGCGATGTAGCCGCTCGAGGAGTCTTCGATGTTGAGCACGGCAAATGCCGATTCGCTCAGCGATTCGAACAGCATGGTTTTGGCGTTGCGGTATGCTGCGAAGGTGCCGTGGTAATCGAGGTGCTCGTTGTCGGTGAGGTTGGTGAATACCGCCCCGTCGAAGTCGATGCCGTGCACGCGCTTCTGGATTAGTGCGTGCGACGACACTTCCATCACGGCGCAGGTTTGGCCGGCCTGGTGCATCTCGGCGAGCATCTGGTGGATTGCGATGGGCGAGGGGGTTGTGTTTTTGGCCGGTATGGAGCGCCGCCCGGCCTGGTAACGGATGGTGCCGATGAGGCCCGACGGTTCGCCCGCCGCCTCGAGGATGGCCCTGAGCATCCACGATGCCGTGGTCTTGCCGTTGGTGCCGGTGATGCCCACGACCTTCAGCCTCGCGGCGGGATGCCCGTTGAACTCGGCGCTCAGGCGCGCCACGGCTTCGCGCGAGTCGGCTACGATCAGTTGGGGCGTGTCTTTGGGGAGGTCGAGCTTGTGCTCTACTACTATCGCGGCGGCGCCGTTTGCGCGGGCGTCGATGGCAAAGGGATGGCCATCTTGCTCTTCGCCGCTGATGGCCACGAAGAGGTAGCCTTCGGTTACGCTGCGCGAGTCGCATGTCAAGCCCTTTATGTCGCGCTCCTCGAAGTGGTGTGTTTGAACGTTGGGCAGCGCTTTTTTCAGTCGGGTCAGTTTCATTTGCGGGCAACTTTCCCTTCCGTATCGATCGGGCTCTCAGCCCGGGTTGTTGCTTGCCAGGTGTTTGTCGGCCGGGGGCACGTCGAGGTAGGCAAGCGTTCTTCGGATAATCTCGCGCACCGCCGGAGCGGCAACTGTGCCGCCGTAGTGGCTGCCGCGGGGGGTGTCTATCTTGACGAGCACGCACACCCGCGGGCGGTAGGCCGGCGCAAACGCAACGAAAGACGACACGTAATCGGTTGTCGAGTAGCCACGGCCGTTGGGCAGCGACTTCTGCGCGGTTCCGGTTTTGCCGGCGAGCAAGTAGTTTTCGAGGCGCGCCCGGCGGCCTGTGCCGCGCTCGTGCTCGATCACTTGCACGAGCATATCCGTAACGCGGCGTGCCGTTTGCGGGCTGATGACCCGCCCCACCTCCTGCGTGGGAAACTCTCTTACAACCTGACCGGTGTCGGGGTCCACAATCGACTTGACCAGTCGGGGCTTCATCAGCTTGCCGGATGCGGCTATGGCCGAATAAGCCGCTGCAAGCTGCACCGATGTGACGGCCACCTCCTGGCCCATCGGGATGGACGTGATAGAGAATCGCGACCAGCTCCGGGGCGGCGCCAGCAGGCCGGCGGACTCGCACGCCACGGGCAGGCCGGCAACGCGCCCGAAGCCGAATGCCCTGACGTATTCGTGGAGTTTTTCTTTTCCGAGCCGGATGGCTATCCCTCCGACGCCGGGGTTGCTCGAGAATGTTATGATCTGCGACACGGTCAGCTCGCCGTGAGGGTGGGAGTCGCGCAGCAGGCGCCCGTTGAGCACCGCCGAGCCGTTTCCGCAGTCGAAGACGGTGTCGGGCGTAACAACTTCTTCCTCGAGGGCGGCGCTCACAACGAAGGGCTTGAACGTCGATCCGGGTTCGTACACATCGAGCACGGCCGTGTTGTGCGATCGGCTGCGAAGCTCTGCGGCAGAGAGGCCGCGGAAAGTGTTGGGATCGAACAACGGCCAGTTGGCCAGCGCGAGGATGTCACCCGTCGCCGGCTCCATTACTATTGCCATGCCCGTGAGCGGCGCAAATTGCTCGCAGGCGTTGTCGAGTTCTTCTTCCGCGATGCGCTGAATGTTGGCGTCGATGGTGAGCATCACATCGAGGCCGTTGGCGGCGGGTTCTTTCTTGAGCCTCGAGGCGGCGATCTTGTTGCCGGCGGCATCGCGCCTTGTTTGCCGGTAGCCGGGCCTGCCCATGAGGTACGCCTCGAGTTGAAGCTCGAGCCCCTCGAGGCCGTTGTCGTCTATGCCGCAGAAGCCCAGCACCTGGCCCAGGAGCATCCCCTGAGGGTAGACCCTCCGATACTCGCGGCGAAAGCCCAGGCCCTTCAACTCGAGCACGCGCACCCTGCTGTGCTCTTCATCGGTGAGCCTGCGCTTGATCCACATGAACCGCCGGCCGCGTATTAGCCGGGCGAAAATATCCTGTGGCTCCATACCGAGCACGGCCGCAAGCTTCCATGCCGTCATCGACTTTTGCTTCACGTTTTTCGGATCGGCATACAGCGATTCCACCGGAAGGGATATCGCCAGCGAGTTGCCGCGGCAGTCGGTGATTGTTCCCCGACGAACCGGAATCTTGACTTTCGTGAGATGCTGGCGCCGGGCGAGATCCTCGTACCTGGCGTGCTGAAGGCATTGGATTCTGTAGAGTTGGCCGAGCACCGCGGCAAACGCGCAGGCGAGCACCACCGCAATGATGCTCATTCTGGTTTGTTGTGTTTTGTTGAGCGCCACAGGCGTCCTCTATGCCTATCGCAGGCCACTCCGGCGGACCGTCCGTTGCCTCGGATGGCAGCCTGCTACGTTCTCCTTATTGCCCGCAACTTCGCGCTCCTGCTGCGCCGATTGATTTCGACCTCGTCGGGTTGCGGCCTTATTGGTTTCTTGGTCAGGATTTCGACCTGCTCCTTCTTTGCCAGTTCTCGAAAGGCGTGCTTTACCAGGCGGTCTTCGAGCGAGTGATAGCTTATCACCACCGCCCTGCCTCCGGGCTTCAGCATCGCGGGCATTGCGGCCAGTGCATCCTCGAGTTCCTCGAGTTCGCGGTTCACGTAGATCCGCAGCGCGAGGAAGGTCCTGGTGGCCGGGTGGATGCGTCTTTCGTGCCTGGGCACCGCCCTGAGGACCACGTCGGCCAGCTCGGCGGTTGTGCGCAGGCCTGTCGTTGCCATCGCCTGCTTGATTGCCCCGGCGATCCGGCGGGCGAATCTTTCTTCGCCGTACTCGCGGATCACTTTCTCCAGTTCCTTCTCGGACAGATGCCTGAGAAGGCGGCGGGCCGGGCTGCCGCGAGAGGGATCCATCCGCATATCGAGCGGGCCGTCGGCAATGAAGCTGAATCCGCGCTCGGGCCGATCCACCTGCAAAGACGAAACTCCAAGATCAAAGAACATTGCGTCGACCGGCCCTGGCAGCAGTTGCTCGAGGCCGGAGAAATCCGATTGGCGCAGCTCGAAGCCGCCTGCGAAGCCTGCGAGGTTCTTTTCGGCGATTGCGAGGATCTCGGCGTCGCGATCGATGCCTATCAGCCGGCCGCCGGGCTGTATGGCCCGAAGGATCTCTTTCGCGTGGCCGCCCGCGCCGCAGGTGCAATCGGCCACGACCTCGCCTGGCTTCGGATCAAGGTAAAAGAGCGTTTCCCGGAGCATCGCCGGGATGTGAGCGGCGTTTTGGCCGGCCGTAATCGGCGCTTCATGCTTCGGGCGGCGGTCCGAAGAGTTGCTCGGCGTCATTCTTGAACTCCTGCAACGCTTCGGTCTTCATTGTCTGCCACCGCTCTCGGCACCAGATCTCGATGACGTCGAAATTACCGATCACCGCAACTTCTCTCGTGATGCCCGCCTGCTCGAGGAGGTTTTGCGATATTCGCAGGCGTCCCTGTTTGTCGAGGTGGTTTTGTTCGGTAAGCGACGACATCGTGCGTTGAAAGCGGCGTGCTCTTGCTCTTGCAAAAGGCGCCTTGCGCAGCGCCTTCACGCGCCGGTTCCACTCGGCCGGCGTGCACAGCTCGATGCAGCCGTCCGGGCCAAACGTGATGTAAAACCCCGCGCCGTCGCTCTCCTCGTCCATGCTGTCGCGCAGCTTTGCGGGGAGGATCACTCGGCCCTTGTCATCGATCGAAGATTCATACTGGCCATGAAACACCGGTCACCATCTCTCGCACAACATTTCTTGCCGCTCGCAGCAGCCAGGCACTTGTGGCCGCCGTTGTCGGCAGGCTTCGCGAACGGGTCGGGTACCCACAAGTGGTGCCTCGTCTTTCTGTGTTGCTCTGCGGCACTTCAATTGTCGTTGACTTTTCCCAACGAAGGTGATATGATCGAAACAGGAGTAACGATCGGCTGTGGCATCTACCACATCCTACCACTTTTCTCCTTAAGTCACCACGATTATAACAGATTAATCCCCAATGTCAACAGGTTTTTTTGCTCTTTTTTGGAGCCCTAAAAACCCAAGACATTGGATATAATGTATGTTATAACCCAATATATTGTGCATAAGCTCTATTCCAGGTCAAAAATTCTCTTTCAGAAAGAAATTTTTTTCGGAAAACCTTCCTTGAGATTCCTTCGGATCCTCCTCCACAATTGAATTATACACAAGTTATCCACACGGTTTCTTCTCGGCAGAAAGCAATCTGCCGGCGGAGCGACCGGCGCATCTTCGTGACGCCGGAATCTGTCCGGCGATGATCCGGAGCACGAGACAGATTCTCGCGTTACATTGCGCCCGCTTCGTGACCCGAGAGAGGCGCAGTCTTATACGCGTATCTGAAGGGAGCAAATACGAAGAGCGTCCGTAAGTCCTTGGTGTGACATCACTTGCAGACCCTAATTGTGCCTGGCACAGTTAAGGGGATACTTTATACGCGATTCCAGCCGGGCTATTCGCGCCGGGCGTCGAGGGCTTTTTCCCACGCGTCTCGCGCGGCTTTGCCGTCTGCGGCGGAGAGGATGTATTCCGGAAAGGCGGGCGCGCCGGTGAGCGCCTCGAGGGCGGTGTCCGCTTCCTGGCGGACGTCGGCGTCGGGGTCCTCGAGCAGCGGCAGGAGCGCCTCTGCATGATCGGCCGAGCCGAGCGCACCCAGGCAGTGGAGTGCGTTTATGCGCACGGTCGAGTCTTCGTCGGCGCATAGGTTCAGCAGGCGGGCGACCGTGTGTTGTGTGCCGATCTCGCCGAGGATTTCGATGAGCAGCTCGAACGACCAGGTCCTGGTGGCGTAGTGGTCTTCGCGGATTTCGGAATCGAGCGCCTGCAAAACGTTTTCCTCGGCGTCGGCGCCTGCGGCGATGAGGGCGTCGCGCGCTTTTTCGGCGAGGCTGCCGGGCAGGTCGGTGTCGCGTATCGCGCCGCACAGCATCGGCCACTTGGATTCGTCGCCGGCGAGTTCATCGACGGGCGCCTGCAGGAAGCCGTATTCTTCGCCGAGCGCTTCGATGTCTTCCTCTTCGGCCTCCTCGGTGTAGCCGTAAAGCTTGTGAAGTGTTTCGGCGGCGGCTTCTGCGTTTTCCTTCGGCACGAGCAGCGCCCAGGTCGACGTCGAAGTGAGGGAAACGTTGAACTTGCTCAGGTCGATGTATCGCACCCTGCCCTCGACGCCGTGGGCCGCGAGGTCGGCCGCGATGGTGTCGACGTTTTCCCTCACGATCTCGTGATATGCGATGAGCCACTCGCCGGGATCGAGCACTTCCTCGACTATGAGCTTGCTGCCGCAATCGATGCAGGTGTCGTCTTCGAGGGCATATTTACGCTTGCAGTCCGGGCAGATTTTTCTATCCATGATCGGCGCTCTCCTGAATGTTTCCGACAACGTATGGCCCCTTCGGAATAACGGCAATTGTAGCATCGGCGCCGTGCTTGCGCAAGGCAGATTCTATTCCGCTCTCGACCGATTCGATCGGCGTTAGAAAGCACTGCCTGATCGTCTCGGGCGGCAGGCCTTCGCTGTAAACCATTATCTCGGCCTTGCGCAGCACCTTTACTATCGACTCGGCGCCCCACTGGTCGATCTCGAAGAAACCGGGTGTTGTGAGTGTCTGCATGACGCCGTCGGGCGATTCGGCCTCGAGGATGAGTTT
>JABMSA010000107.1 GCA_013202185.1 Planctomycetota bacterium | reverse complement strand
GGCGAGCTTGGGGTCCTCCATCTGCTCACAGATAGCCACCTTGTATCCGGCCCGGATCAGCTTTCGAATATAGGGATCAATGGAATGGTAAGGCACGCCGGCCATCGGCACGGGATTTTCGCTGCCCCTATCGCGCGACGTAAGCGTGATGCCCAGCACCTTCGAGGCCGTCTCGGCGTCCTCGTAGAACGTCTCGTAGAAATCGCCCGCGCGGAACAGGACGATCGCGTCCTTATGCTTTTCCTTCACGAGAAGGAACTGTTTCATCATCGGCGTCACGCGAGGGCATCCTCCTTAATTAGTGCAGTGAACAGTGTATCGCAGAGCGGCCCAACAATCAAGGCAGAATGCGCAAGCCGGGCGGCATGGGCCGGAGATCTCAGAATGAAATCTCGACGACGAGGACGACCCGCCGTCGCCAAGGCTATGGCTGGCAAGGGCCGACGAGGACGATAGCTTGAGCCAAGATTGGCAAGCACACCCCGCGCGCAAATCTTTGCCTGTTGCGCTTGAACACTCCCCGGATACGGGGTACAATTGAACATGCGTTCGCAAACATGAGTTCGCACGATCTCAACCCGCTGGCGGGCAACAGTATGAAAAAATACATAGCCATCAGCATCGTCGCTATCAGCATCGTCGTCGCAATTGCTGTTGCCGCGCTCAGCAACGGTCAGGAAGTGCTGAAGGCAACCGGTGCGGGGCGCTGGTATCCGGCCGACCCCGAAGAACTTGCAGCCCAGGTAGATTCCTTCCTCAAGGAGAAGCCGGACTCCGCGCCGGACGGCAAGCCTGTGGCGCTTATCTCGCCGCACGCGGGGTTTGTGTATTCCGGGAAGTGCGCGGGCGCCGCATTTGCCGCAGTCAAGGGCCTGCGCTACGGCCGCGTGATTGTTCTCGGCATCAGCCACGGCGGTCCTTTTACGGGTGCGTCGATCCGTCAGGCAGCCGCCTACATGACGCCGCTGGGCTCGATCCCGTTGGATCAGGAAGCGTGCTCTGAACTCCTCGAGCACAAGCTTTTCTCCACGGTTCCCGCCGCCCATACTTTGGAGCACTCCGTCGAAAACGAGCTTCCTTTCCTGCAGCGGGCCATCAGGGGAAAATTCAAGCTTGTGCCCATCCTGA
Source organism: Planctomycetota bacterium (assembly GCA_013202185.1). Lineage (GTDB taxonomy): Bacteria > Planctomycetota > PUPC01 > JABMSA01 > JABMSA01 > JABMSA01. Next base: position 882 of record JABMSA010000107.1, on the reverse strand, counting down.
TCGGCTCCGTAACCCCAGCTCAAACAAAAGACATAGCCCGGCGGATAAGCGCTCTGCTCGACGGCAACACGCTGCTGGTTGCCAGCAGCGACTTCACGCACCACGGGCGAGATTACGTGCGATTTAGCACCGACCTCAAGGCGAATCTCGAGAAGCTGGCGACCGCTGCCGCCAAGCCGATCTTGGCGCTCGATTTCGACGGTTTTCGAAAACACATCACACGCACCGGCGATACCATCTGCGGGTGCAACGCAATCGGCGTGCTCTTGTGCGCCTTGCCTCGCGGCAGCAAGGGGGCCATCGCAAGGTACTACACGTCGGGCGATATAACGGGCGATTACGCCAACAGCGTCGGATACCTCTCGTTCATATTCACCAAAGGAGCCGCGATGTTAAACGCGCAAGGCCAGGCAACGCTGCTCGACGTTGCAAGGAAAACCATCGAGGCCGCCATCGAGGGCAAGAAGCTTCCGGTGATCGTTGTAGACGCGCCGGAGCTGCAGGGGCACCAGGGGGCGTTTGTAACGATCACAAAGGCCGGCAAACTCAGGGGCTGCATAGGTAGGTTCACCGCCGACGAGCCGCTTTACAAGGTGGTGCAGCAAGTGGCGAGGTCCTCTGCCCTGGAAGACCCGCGGTTCGTTAATCAAAGGCTTACCGCCGATGAGCTGGCCGCCATCAATATCGAGATCTCCGTGCTGTCGCCAATGGAGCGCGTAAAGAATCCTCTCGAGGAAGTGAAGCTGGGCGTTCACGGAATCTACATTCAGCGCGGCGCCCGCTCCGGCACTTACCTTCCTCAGGTCGCCACCGACCACAACATGACCCTCGAGGAGTTCCTGTCGAGCTGCTGCGCCAACAAGGCCGGGCTGAGTCCCGACG
>JABMSA010000106.1 GCA_013202185.1 Planctomycetota bacterium | reverse complement strand
TTCGTACACCGTAGCTTGCAGTGGCGCTTGCCCGCGAATGCACACGATCTCACCGGGTTCATAAGCATAGAGTTTGCCCTTTCCGCACTTCGGGCAGCGATCCCCGGGACGGACTTGCGCGCACTTAAGGCAGATACGTTCTGCCCCGGCATACTCCTTCGCTCCGTTGCGCCCGTGTCCTTTGGACTTCTCCTTTGACGTTGAGGTCTTTTTCTCAACCGTTTTCTGCTTCAAAACCTTCCGCGTTTTCTCGGTCTTCGCTCCAAAGATCAGCTTCTTCAGTTCCTGGATCGAAATCTTAGCATCCTGAACAACACCCGATAACCACAACCAACTCTTGACCATGGTGCCAAGTGTTTTGTAATCCTCTGGCCCCAGTTTACCTTCCGCCAGTCGCTCAAGCAATGCGTCGGCTTCAGACGCAGATAGATCGAGTCGCTTCGGTTCCTTCATGGCAAATCCCCGCACAGACGTTTGCGAAAATCCTTGGTCAACGGGTAGCCCAATACATCTTTGATCGAGAGGGTGACTTTGTGAACTTTGTCTTTTATGCCTCGGCCCGTCGTCTGGCCCAGATGTTTCCAGTTTGCCGCACGATAGCATGTGCCTGCGAACCGTTCCTGATCCACAAAGGTCTCGAGGTAATGAACCGGATGATTATAAACCCCCTGCCAGTCCGCGCTGATTCTTCGGGCCATCTTCCCAAGAATATGGCTGGCCAGATGTGGAACTTCTACCCAGGGCAGGATCAAAAATCGCGTGTTGCAGGCTATTAAGTGCAGGTTGCCGCGACGCACCACAGGATTCCACCCAATGAACCGGTCCCGCGGCCCCATGTGCCATGGCGCAGAACTCCACCCCAAACATGCCACCGGCCGATCGTGCGAGAAAACCATGTATTTGAGATGTTCGCCGACCGGTTGGGTGTAACCCAGGTAGTGATCACGTTCGATCAAGCTGTTGAACAGGGATTCAAAGCTTGTACGCCGCACCTGCCGAATCTCGATCGGCATCAACGTGCTCAACGGCCCCGGAATCGAGCTCTGATCCAGCAGAACGTCGGTGGCCGGTTTGCTGCGCCGCCCCGGGTGTTTTCTCGGCAACTGTTTTCGGGCTGGCAATTCAATATGCCCGGCACGGTGCAGATAGAGCATCAGCCCTCGGCAAAGCACGTCCCGCAATGCTCCATTGGCTTGCCGCCAATTCCACGCTTCGCACAACAGTTTAGATAATCGCCAGCGACTGGCTTGAGGATGTTTCCCAATCAACTCGCGAATAAACTGAATCTCTTCGCTGTGTATGAGCCTACCACGATAGCATACTTGATCTTCCATTGAGACAAACGTAGCAGGCCAAAAACCAGAACGCACGCTTTTTATTCAAGTTTTTCCACCCGTCCGCCGTTGCCCAGTGCCTTCCACAGCGGGCCCATCTTTGCGCGACTCGGATCGCCATTCCAAAGCACCACCTGAAGATCCCGAGCCTGAAACTCACGCGTCAGTCTCCCACCCGGCCACCAGCGAAACCGTCCTTTCGACAATCGCTTCTGGCACAGCCAAAAGCCTTGTCCATCGTAGACCAGTATCTTGATAGCCGTGGCACGTCGGTTTCGAAACACAAACACACAGCCTGACAGCGGATCCTCCTCAAGGACATTCCGGCATATTCCGCCAAGCCCGTCGATCCCCTTACGAAAATCACACGGCTCTACTGCTACGAGTATCCTCATCTGTGGAGTGATTTGGATCATGCCTATCTATGCTCCGAGGAATGCTTCCTTCATCCGGTTCCAGTCCACCGTTGCCGCGTCCCGCACACAGATCCGCATTCGTACGCCATTACCCTTTTCCAGTTCAACGCATGCCGCGTTTGGCTCCGCCACAGTTGCCGATGTATTCGCCAACTCCACGAATATCGGCTCGGCTCCTGCTGCATGCGATCCCTTCTTCTTGCCCAGCCCCAATCGCCTCTTCAGGTGGGAATAGTCAAGTCCCAGGGTCTGACTGACACAGTTCAGCCCGTGCCGACGCGCTGCACGGACCGCGGCATCCCACAGCTCCTCCGGTATCCGCTTTCCTTTGTTCCTTCGCCCCCGCCACTCTTCCAGTTCTCTTCGCACTTTCTTCAGCTCTGCCGGCAGTTCCGTCTCTCTCTTCGCTCCCATCGGTCGCCTCCCTTCTTTGGCAACCAATGTAGCCTATGCCCATCAACTTTCGCTACTCACCCTTACCGGAAGGACACGTTGGATGCGAGCCCAGTTAGAGAACGCTGGATATGATTCAGGGCACATACAGATTACAAAGTCCGATATCCCTTATCGGTAGGACGGCTGAAGCGGCGCCCAGTAAACAGCAGCATGAGCCTATCTATCCGCCTCGCCAACTCTGGCCTTTGCAGCCTTGATGATGTTGCGATAGTGATGCACAATCATTGCGGTGTCATACATCCTAGGATCACAATACTTCGGCACATGTTTCTCGACAAAGCGTACCGGAGGGTCCAGCGTGCCGGATTCAGGTAGTTCGTCTCGGCAGCAAGACTCTTTTCGGACTTCCTTGTGCCGTTGGAGTCGCGGAATGGCCCCAGCACCGACTACCTTACATCGCACTTACGATGCAGACCTCAATGCCGTGCAAGAACTGTCACACTTACCTGCAGTCTGTTCCACGGTGCCATCCGACGCGATGGCAAACGACACCACGGAGTTGCACCGAGGTGGAATCGTTACAGCCCTGGCTCCAGGGATGCTGATACCCAGAGGGTTGGCGTTGCGAGTTGCTGCTCTCAGTCCATTCGACACACACGTCATCTTTGTCCGAGACCGAACACGCCGAAAGACTTCGCGATCGGGATGCTTGGAAT
>JABMSA010000105.1 GCA_013202185.1 Planctomycetota bacterium | reverse complement strand
GTGTACTTATACGTTAGGAAGACGTCACCGGCCTCTGTTGGGCGCGCCTCCAGGGCAGTGCGATGGCTCAGGAGGGCACCGGGATACAGTCTGTCCAGGATGGGGAAGAGGTTGCGGGACACGATAGCGGCGTCAGTATCGATGGTATTTGACGTGTAAACACGCGGCACAAGCTTCCGAAGCCGGCCAGATTTTACCCGTCTACTGATCCTCCCGGATTCAGCCTTATCTGAAGACCCAAAGACAATCTCTGGTAGAGTTTCTTTCACTATCAGCTCCATCATCCAACGAATCGACGAATATTTTCTATTTAGAGTGCCATTCTGTCAAGTATTTCTGCAAATGAACACAGCATTGTGCAGCCTACAGCTCCCGTCGACCCCGTAAGAGGTCGATTCTATCAGCAAATAATCAGAAGAAATGCACTCAATGACGAATTCTTCATTGATACAGGGCAAACATGGCGAATTATTCTGGCGTACAGGGTCGGAATGAGATTTGGGAACAGGTGGGCCGTCATCGGCGAGGATTGGTGACCACGTTTCACAACTGGGGGTCACCGGGGCATAGCGGAACCGCATGCCCTGTCGCTGCTCGTGGCGTTGACCGCCCTTTTCTTGCACGGTCTTCTCGAGTATCAGTTCGGTTCGGGCCAGGTGGTGTTGATATACGCCTGGGTGATCGGGTCCAATGCAGCGGGTCGCACGAGGGTTGTGGGGCAAGTCGCCACCGGCCAGTCGTGCAATGACAAATAGCGCTATTCTCCGGTGCGTGAAGTTGGTGCCTGGGGAGGGGGTCGAACCCTCACGCCCTTACGGGCAAGGGATTTTAAGTCCCTTGTGTCTGCCATTCCACCACCCAGGCAAGCACTTGCGCTGCAATCGGTTACGCGTCATTGTGCGGCCATTCGTCTGGCGCATGTAGCCGTAGAGTGGCCATTTAGGGCTTGTCGTTTACCCCTATTTACACGATCATACCCGCGTTGACCACATGGGCGAATCTACCAAGGAGGGCGCAATATGGCAACGATCTATCGGAAGCCCGGGAGCACGTTCTACTGGATGAGGTTCCAGCACAAGAAGAAGCGGTACCAGGAGAGCACCGGCATAAGATTCGGGCACGACGAGAACACCGACGCCAAGCGCAAGATGAAGGCCCGGACCGTGATGCAGAAGCGCGTTGCACAGGTCCGCGGCGCCGGCGGCTACCTCGACCTTTTTGAGCGGCTGATGGCCGAGGTCAAGAAGCTCCCCGAGAAGAATCGCGACCGGGTACGCCGGGATCTGGCCCTACAGTTGACCAGCGCCACCGACAGCCGCCTTGCCATTACCGACGCATGGGCGGCATGGGAGGCGAGCCCCGACCGCGGGAACGCCGGCATCAGCACCGTGAAGGGCTACGCCGGAATCTGGGCAATGTTCACCGTTTGGCTGGCCGAGAAACACAAAAAGGTTCAGTACGTGCATGACATCACTGATGCCGTCGCCAAGGAATACCGCACCGAGCTCTGGGGTAAGGGCCTGTCGGTCAGGACGTACAAGAAGCACTTGACGTTTCTACGAGGCATGTTGGCTGAGATCGGGCCCGGGGCCGGACTCCCGGAGAACCCGTGGCCGAAGCCCCCGGACAAGAAGGCCATGCCACTTGAGACACAGAGCAAGCGCATGTTTACGGCGGAGGAATTGGCGGAGGTCTGTCGGAAGGCCGACGGGACACTGCGCTGTTGGATTGCCATGGGGCTCTACACGGGCCTTAGACTCGGCGACGTTGTGACTCTGAAATGGTCAGAGATCGACTTCCGGAAGAAGCGCATTGTTCGTGTACCACGCAAGACCCGCCGCAAGGGCGAAGCCGTGACGTTGCCATTGCACCCGGTCCTTGAAGCGATGCTCCACGAGCTGAAGCGCACACGCGACAAGGGGAGTGAGTACGTCTTCCCCGAGGATGCGGAAACCTACGAGACCAATCCGCCCCTCATCTCAAATCGGATTCAGGCACACTTTGTGGATTGCGGCATCGAGACCACCGAGAAGCCGGCCGCCGACGGCCACGGCCCCAGGCGCAAGCGGGCGATCGTGCGCGTGGGGTTTCACAGCCTGCGACATTCCTTTGTCAGCCTGTGCGCCGCGAACAACGTGCCCCAGGTTGCCGTGATGGAGCTCGTCGGGCACAACTCCACGGCCGTGAATGACATCTACCAGCACGCCAACGACGAGCTGAAGGAGAAGGCAATCGCGGGGTTGCCGGAATACAAATTCCCGGGCGACAAGTGATGCCCGCACTTAGCGAGGAAGCACGCCCATAAGGTCGTACTTTGGCACAAGAGTCGTCCCGTCGCCGCCGCCCCAAGAGTGGCAGCCCCCCTCCGCGGCCAACTTGACCGAGAGCTGCGGGTCCAGGATTTGATCCAAAGTGTAATCGTCGGTCAGGTCCACACACTCGCGCAAGAAACCGTTGATGCGCTGAGCATTGGCGAACGCGAGTTTGGCTTCCGCCGGAACCTTGTCGAAAGAGATCTGAGACCACCGCCGAACTTTCATTTCATCCTTGTCGATGCGCAACGGTTTGGACGGATCGCCGCCGACAACTTGCCCAAGAAGATACTCCACGAACCGGAGAACACTTGGGCCGTAGTCTTTCTCGAAGAGGCGTCGGCACTTCCCGGGCGGGCAGAAGAACTTCCCGTCTTTCTCGACTCGCCCGGGCGCCAAGGGCTCGCCGCAGAAGGCGCATGAGTATCGGACCGTCGTTGTCGATGAATCTTTCATCCAATTTACCATTTGACATTATGACTAATCACTGGTATGGTTCCTAGTAGAAAGTCAGCGAAGGTATTGACCCGCTGGCTATCGGAAGCCGGGACCAAAGTTTCGGCGGATTTGCGCGAGCAGCGCAGCGCTGACAGTTCGGCCGCATATTAGGCCAGTTGGAACGGGCGCATGGGGTGAGGGGGTTTATCCCCTGAGTCGCCGTGCGTTCTTTTTTTTGGGCGCATGGCTCATTGGAGGAATGATCATGCGCGCACGGTCCAAGAATTCCCGGCTGGTCGCCCAACTGGCCCGCCGATGTGTGACCCAACGGCAAGTTGCCCGGGTTGCCGGACTCCACCAAAACACCGTCAGTCAGATTGTCAATAACAGGACGGATCCGACACCCGCCACGGCGCAGGCGATCGCCGCCGCCCTCCACACTACGCCGGCGAGACTCGGTCTCGGAGCGAAGGGGGGTGGAGCGTGAGGAAATCTACCCGGCAGATCGTGGACGGTGCGCGTCGGTCAGACCCGACCGTGAGCGACCAGCAATGGGAAAGCGCGATCGCGATCCTTGAAGGATCGACACCGCCAGTGACTCCCGAGCTATTGAAGCAGCGCGACGTTGCGGCAATGCTCAGCGTTTCGCGGCAGACAGTCCTTTCGTTGACGAAGGAAGGGAAGCTCCACCCGGTCGAGCTCACCCCCGGCAGGACATTCAGCGCCGAGACCCGGCACGGCACTTCATACACGCGGAGCACGGCGCTTGTCCGTTTTCGTCGGGAAGAAGTTCTCGCGTTGGTCCGGGGAGGTGCATTATGAAGCGCTGCACCCCCATCCAGTTGGCCCGGGAAGAATGCTCCAATCTTGAGCAAGGCGGTCAGTGTGCCGGAATTGGCTTAAGGGACGACGGGAGCCCGTATCGCTTCAGGTCCGGTCGCTGTCTTCTGTTGTCTCGCCGCCGATGTGGCTACCTAGCCACTTGTGTGCTCCCTGCCGGGGATTGGCAAACGGACGTTCGGCACCGAGGGCGGTACACCGATGTGCGGCTTGCTCACGGCACATTTGCCGCCGCGAACCCATCGCGAGCCCGGGGAGGACCCGAGACTTCCGAGAAACGCTCCATGGATGCCTCTCTCGTTGCTCCAGCGACCCGAGAGCGGCGAAATCTGAGGAATGGCATGCATTGTACGCCTTCCGTCAATTCCGGCAGTCCGGACGCGTTGAGGGGGCGTTTAGGGCGGTCGACCGCCGCGCTCATCGCCTGCCTGCTACTCGCCGCCACCATCGCAGGCGTCGGAAGTTGGGCGGCGCTATGATCGTTGAAGCACACGACGCCACACTTCGGGCGGTTCGCGGGATCGCCCTGGACAAGGCCGGACACTTCGAGAAAGCCTACGGCAGTAACTCTCTGCGTGCGGCCATCACAGCAGCCTGCCTTAAGTGCCGCATGTGTCAGGTCGCAATGATCCGAGATTGCCCGGACCTCCAATGCCCCTTGCACCGCACCCGCCCATACCAAAACGTAAACCCGGAAGACGCTGAACCCCTACGGGGCGAGGCAGAGGTGATAGAGCATGACGAAACCACGACCAGCTTATGACTCCGAAGGCGCCCGCATCCTAGAGCGATACTTTAAGCGGAATATCGCCCCCCACTTGACGAACGGAAAGGGAGACCGCGATACAAGGGCCTGCACAACGTATCTGCTTCTGGTGTTTCTCGAGCAAGAGCAGGGGGGCCTTTGCCGGCCCATCACCGTGGACACAAAGACGGCGGCAGACCGGTTCTATGTGGCCCGCGCTACCCTCGGGAGAACGTTACGGGTCCTTGCGGCTTGCGACGCTATCGAGTTCCTGAGCGGACAGTCAGTCTTGAGGAACGCCAAGGCAACGCAGATTCGCCGCCGAACGGTTAAGGAACTTGAGGGCGGTGAGTTTCGGGCCGAGCTCCGCCCGCACACGCCTGCCGACGCCAGCGAGATATGCCGCGTGCTCGGGGGCCGATCGTTCTGCTATAACGGGGAGCAAATATCCCCCAGGTTCTCGGCCGAGTCGACGGGCAGAATCTACACCAGCAGTCCCTCCCCACAGCTGGACGACGGCAAGGCGCGACTCAAGAAGGCCTTAACCGGCGCGAAGCCGGGGCAGTGGATCCTGGAAGTGGATTATCGTCAG
>JABMSA010000104.1 GCA_013202185.1 Planctomycetota bacterium | reverse complement strand
TCGCCTTCACCGTCGCTTTGCAGCCAAGCGATGATCGCGCGACCGGTTCCTCCGCTCAGTGCTCTCCGTGCGCTCCGTGGTTAATCATTCCGGTTTGAGCGCGGTCGACTTGGATCGCGTTCGCTGCAGTTCAGACGAAGCGGGCATGCTGAGCGAATCCGCGACGGGCTTCCGAGCCCGCCGAATTCGCCTGCCCTCTTCTCGGCGAACCTGCCCGAAACGACTCCAACTCAGTTTGTAGAACAAAGCGCCTTGTTCCTTTCATTGCAGGATTCACGTTTGTTCTTTATTTGAGCAAGTCTAGCTGTTTATTGCTCATAGTGAATAAATTCTTGGTTCCGCCGGCGAGTCCATTAGTGTTAGTCGTCGAGTTTGATTCTCCAGCCTCGTCTCCCCATTGGGTCCAGCCCTTGCGAGGGTGTCTGGCGAAAAGCTCGAGATGAGGTCCAGGACTGCACTGCTCGACGATGTCGTAGATTTCTTCGGGTTTCCTGGAGTGCTCTCTCTTGCGGCTCATGATGATGTTAGGCATGCTTCGCCCCGGGGCCAGCGTGCGAATCCGACCCCGCGTGCCGAAGAGTACTAACTCGGTGACGTTTCTGAAATAGAAACCGACCCCTCTTCTGTCTGGGCCTCCGTCTTTTCGGATCTTGAACCACACAATGTTGGTCTTGTACGTGAAGCCCCATCGCCTCATGACTTCGAGACCTTCCTGAATAAACGCATTGGGAACCCACAGGTACAAGTGGCTGTTGGGCTGTGCCAGTTGCGCGACCGGCAATTCCTTGATTTCGCGCAGAGACATTGTTGAGTACCGCGAAAGACGCCTATGTTCCGGCGCCATCTTGCCGGTTCGATTGTTGAACCTCCACGGAGGATCGGCGGTGATCGTACCGAATTCACCGAAGCCTTGTGACAAGAGATGTTCAGCGGCACTCATGACAACTGGAGGTTTACACATGGTCAGTCCTCCACGAACAGATTGCGCGTTATTCCGAAGACAAGGACCGGACAACCACCGCCGCCTCCCCCCTCCAGTCTGGGAAGCAATTTGCTCATGTGTGTTGTAGAAGAACCGTACTTCTTTTTGATTCCGTTTCCAAGTGAATCAAATATATCCTGTAGTTCATCGCTCCTGGTAATTATGATCCCAACGCTTATGGCTCGAAGCTCGAAAAGAAGTCGGAAGTTGTTGAGGTCCTGTCGAAAAAAGGATCCTTGTTGTTCCATTCGATTTCTATAGCAACCTTGTTCTTGAAACAGTCCACCTTGTGGGTGGGGCTTTCAAACTCGTTTTGGTCAACGACCACCTTTGTCTCAAACCCTCTCTCCCTCCATCCGCGCTCAATGAAGGCATTGTCGATCTGTGTAGCGATTGTGCTCTTCCTGCCACCCGGCAAGACGATATCACTTTTCCGCAGCCGGAAATCCGTTAGCACATCAATAATGTCTTGCCATTCTACAGGGAAATCTCGCTCAAGTATCGCTGAAGCGTGTTTCCACTCCCGGATCTCATATCGGCGGCGGATGAACTTTGGTAGGTTCTCTATCATTACTTGCCAGTGCTCCCATGTTCCGATTTTGCATGGTATTTTAGCTTTCTTCGGTGCAGCTTTCAACGATAAACAGACGGCGAAACATGGAGTTGCGGTCCCAGCCATAGTTCGCGGGGTTGCCTCCATGATCGCCGCCCAACCACGGAGAACACGGAGCGCACGGAGAGGTCGTGGGTGCAGAATCATCCGAGAGTTTTCTTCTCCGTCTGCTCCGTGGTCAATCATCCCAATATATCATTCCGATTTGAGCACGGTCGACTTGGATCGCGTTTTCTGCAGTTCAGACGAAGCGGGTATTCGGTCGAGGGTATCGAGGAACTCGCCCAGCCGGGGATCCACCCACGTTACCTTGGCTGCGTAGCTTGCTGCGATCCGGTTCCGAGCGTCATCGGGGAGGCGCCGAGCCTTGAAGGGGCGGCCGAGCGCTACTTCAAATCCTCTTCGAGATCATCGATGAAATCGGTGACGTCCTCGTCGGGCTCGGTGTCGGAGTCTGGTCCGGCCATGGGGTCGAAGATGTCGGGAGCGGCCGTGTCCTTTTCGTGGAAGCGGATGTGGCCCCACAGATCGGGATGGAGCGCCGCCTCGGAAGGCGCGTCGGCGACTATCGACGTCGCCTTGTTCGACCAGTACACTCGCCGCAGCACTTCGTTGCCGTCCTTGCCGCTGACGAGGATGCCCCAGTCGAAGCGCAGCCGCAAGTCGGGCGTGATCTTCAGGCCGATGGTTTTCAGGGGCACGGCCGCTTCGAAGCAGTAATTATTGTCTCCGTCGCGGCAGGCCATGCGCACGTCGTCGAGCTTCTTCACCTGGTCGAATGCCACGCGAAAGACGGGCGAGATCACCTCCCATTCGTCTCTCTGTGCTGTACCGGGCACCACGGGGCGGTAGATCACCGCCGCGAAGCGCTTGCCCGTTCTTGTCATCAGCAGGCGGAAGTCGCCCGCGACCGGGCCGCGCCGGGCGTCGTCGGCGCTGGGGTTCACACTCATCTGCAAGTCAACCGATGCGCCGGTCTTGAAGAGGCGGTCCCATTGCTCGCCTGTGTTTTTCATCGGGCCCATGTGGCTCGTTTCATAGCAGAGGAAGAGGTAATTGTCGTCGTAGGTCACGCGGAACCGCGCCTGTCCTTCGATCTCGGCGCTCGCAAGCTCCCAGTCGCCGGACGAGCCGTCGATCCTTATCGGGTTCTTGCTGCGGAAGCAGTCGATTACCGAGCCGCGCTCGTACACCTGCTTGTTCTGCCGGTCGAGTTCCCACGCCTGCGCCGTGCGGAGGCCTTCGGGCGTGACGGTGATCGTGCCGCGCAAGCGCCTGAACTTGTCGATGCCGCTCACCTCGACGACGCTGGCGTGGTTGTGACCTGCGACGACGTAGTACTTGTCGTCTTCGAAGGTACGGCAGAAGTAGCCCTGGAAGTGTTCCTGGCCGGGGGTGACGTCGTCGAGCCGCAGCCCGCGCTGATGCTCGCGCATGCTCCAGGCCGCCGCCTTCGGGTCACGGATGTCACGGAAGATGCGGCCGGCGAGGAGGCCGTCGGCCGTCCAGATGTTCCACGCTCCGACGTTGGAGTGGGTCACCACAAACTCGCCAAGGTCGCCAGCGTGCGCCGTTTCGTGACCGATCCACGAGAACTCCGACACCACCTGCCCGGGATGCATCGGCTTGGCCCTGTAGAGGGAGTGGACCCCCGAGCCTTCCGTCTGGTACGTCCACAGGTATTTGCCGTCGGACGAGATGCCTGCCTGCGGAACGTTGGGGTCCATCGGAGCCATGCGGAAGAAGGTGCCGTTGTCGAGCTTGTAGATCGCCCGGCCCTTCACCTTCGGGAAGTGCCTGGCCTCGTAGACCGGCGCGCCGTTCGGCAGGAATTCCTTGACCACGTAGCGCGTATTGCCGGCCTGGATTCCGAGATCGCGGTTGAACAGCCCGATGCCGATTCCCGGGTTCTCGGTTTCCCACAGGGTCACCTCGTCGGCCTGGACGTCTTCGTCGCCGTTGCGGTCGGTCCAGGTGAACCAGAACGCCGTGAGGCCCTTGTCTCCCATTTTCTTGCGGACGGCGGGATTGTTGCGCGGCGGGAAACCGTTGCCGCCGCCCACGGCCGCCACGCGGCGAAGGCGGCCTTTCTCGTAGATATAGACGATTCCGCAGGGCTGCTCGTTTCTGGATCCTTCGTAGGGGCGCGTGACCATGTAGCAGCGGTCGTTTATGTGCACGGGCACCTCGGCCGCGCGCGAGTTTCCGAGCCACGTGAGGCTCTTGAGGCGGGTGGCGCCGGTCTTCCAGTCGAGCTCGAACTCCATGTTCTGGTAGAAGAGCCGGCGCTTGTCGTAGGGATCGAGCACGCCGCCGCCGCCGTATTGCGTGTTGCCCAGGAACTCGCGCTTCAGCTTGCCGCCGAGCGTCCACAGGCTGATGCGCTTGGGCTGGTAGCCGCACTCCACGACCCACAGTTGGTCGTTGCCGTCGATGGTGATCGAGGTGACGTTTCCGAAGCGCGTGCCGGTCCAGGGGCCTGCCACGTAGCCGCCGGGCGTGCCGATATCGCGCACGTGCTTGCCGTCCTGATCGTACACGCGCACCACCTTGCGGTCCTTGGCGCCGTCGAACACGTAGAGGTTGTCGGCGGAATCGAACGCGAACGTCGTGGGTTCGATCAGGTCGGTGACAAACGGCCGATGCCCGCCGCCTGCCAGGTCCACCTTCACGATCGTGTGGCCGGAAATGGCACACAGTTGGCCGTTGCGGTCGAGCGCCAACTCCCGCGGCTTCTCGATGTAAGTTTCACTTTCGATCCTGCCGGTCCCGGCATCGACCACTTCGATGCGCTCGGTGGTCATCGGGTCGACCGGCACCTCGCCGCCGACATACTGCAGCGCTGTCACGCCATACACTCGGCAGCGAGTGGCGTCGAGCACCTGCCCGCCACGGTCGGAGCGCACACCGGTGGGCTTGTGCTCCTTGGTGGTCCACTGCTCGATCACTCGCAGGCGCACGGCGCGCGTCTTGATGCCGTGGCCAAGGTCGACGTAGCCGTCGAGGTAGCGCGAGTTGGGGTTGCAGTTGTCGCCGGTGTAGTAGTCACGCAGCTTCTGCTGATGCTCGGCCGCCTTCCGCCACCCCTTTGTGGCGGCTATGTCGATCTCCTCGCCGTCGGGACCGGTGTAGACATCGATCTCGGTGAGCTTGCCGTCGATCTCCTTGAGCGCCAGGCCGCGTACCTCGGTGGGCTCAGCCCACTCGAGAACGAATATGCCGGGGTCTCCGGGGGTCAGCGGGCGATCCTTGTCGCGGTCGGCGTACCACGATCCGTCCTTCTCGACGACGCCGGAGTTGACTCGAATCTTGGCTCGCGGCGCCACGTTGACGTACCGCCGCCGCAGCAGCTTCATGCCTTCGATCTTGCCGCTCCACGATTTCTGCCCTTCGGCCTGCTCGGGCGCCCATTCGGTTCCGCCGGGGTCGATGAGGTCGTCGAGCCCGTCGGTGGGCGTCTGGGCGTCTTCCATCTGCGAAAAAATGTCGTCGGCGCCTTTAACGAAGGTGATGCGCAGCGCGCGCGTGGCCGTGTTGGGCGGGGCGGGCACGGTGTCCCACGGGTGCGTGCCGTTTTCCTCGAAGGGCACCCACTCCGATTGCTTATCCGGGTCCGGCGGCCAGACGCCGTCCTTCTTGAGGAAGCTCAGCTTGACCCTGATGTTCTTCTCCTGCGGCACGGGATACACCGCGCTGCCGATGGGCACCTCGCGGTTGAAGGCCAGCACCACGTGCTGGCGGTTGCCGGGGCCGGAGGTCGATTCCAGCCAGGTCTGCACGGACTGCCCGTGGCCGGGCGGCGGC
>JABMSA010000103.1 GCA_013202185.1 Planctomycetota bacterium | reverse complement strand
GCCGCCCCGGACTGATGCAACGATGGAGAAAACAATGGGCCGACCTATCGACGCCGTGGTTGCAGGTCATCTCTGCTTTGATGTGTATCCTTCTTTCGCATCGCTGGATGGCGCCGACAATGCGCTGGACAAGGTGCTCATTCCGGGCAAGCTGGTCGAGGTCGGCCCGATGACGGTCTCCACCGGCGGGCCCGTTTCAAACACGGGCCTGGCGCTCCTGCAGCTCGGCATCAACACCGTGCTCATGGGAAAGGTCGGCACCGACGCGTTCGGCACGCTCGTGAAGAAGGGCCTCGCCGAGCGCAAGGCCGACGAGCACCTGATTGTGATCGAAGGCGAGAGCACTTCCTACACAATCGGAATCGCCATCCCGGGTGTCGACCGCATATTCCTGCACCATCCCGGTTCGAACGACACGTTTTGCGCGGACGATGTGAATTACGACATCGCCGCGCAGGCAAGGCTGTTTCACTTCGGCTATCCGCCGCTGATGAAAAAGATGTACGAGGGCGGCGACCAACTCGCCACGATTATGCGCCGAGTGCGCGAGCTGGGAACAATCACCTCGCTCGATATGGCCCTGCCCGACCCGAACTCGCCCGCGGGGAAGGTCGATTGGGAAAAGATGCTCAGGGAAAACCTGCCATACGTCGACATCTTTCTGCCGAGCGCCGAAGAAACGCTCTTCATGCTCGACAGGCCGAAATTCGACAGGATCAAGGCGCAAGGCGGCGACATGCTCGACAGCCTGACCGCCGACGACATCGACGTACTCGCCGAGAAGCTGCTCGCTTACGGATGCAAGGTGGCCGTCATCAAGTGCGGCCATCGCGGCCTATACGTTCGCGCCGGCGAACTCTGCACCGATTGCGGCTCAACCGTGCCAAGGGAATGCTGGAAACATCGCGAGCTGTGGGAGCCGCCGTTCACGCCCGACAAACTCGTGAGCGCGGCGGGCTCCGGCGACAGCGCCATCGCCGGATTCCTGGCTGCATTCCTGCGCGACCTGCCCATCGAACAATGCCTGCGATACGCCACCGCCGCCGGAGCCGAAAACGTAGAAGCGATGGACGCCGTGAGCGGCGTGGGAACGTGGGACGAAATCACCAGCCGCATCGGCGCCGGTTGGCCCAAGGCAAAACTCGAAATCGCCTCCGCAGGCTGGAGCTTCGACGATGACAAGCAGTTGTGGATAGGACCCAAGGACAGAAAGGAACCGAAGCAATGAAGTTTGGAGTAGCTGATTTCGGAATGAACGTATGGGACGGCGGGTGCTTCGACATCGAAGAGCGCCTCCGCCTCCTGAAAGAAATCGGATACGAGGGCGTCGAACGCCTCACCCCCGTCACCGCCGCCGATGCCGTCAACAACGCGGCACGGTTTCACAGGCTCGGCATGGACTACGCCACCGTTCTCGGCCCAACGGTCGAGGTGTCTATCCAATGGACCGCCGCCTTCCAAAAGAGCTACGTGTGGACGTCCGTCTCCGGCAAGGATTTCGACACCTTCTGCCGGCAGGTGAACCACCAGGCAGAGGCCTGCGAGCGCTGGGGGATCAACGTAGCGCTGCACAACCATCTCGGAACCCTTGTGGAATCGCAGCAGCAACTGGAAGACTTCCTCGAACGCTGCCCCGACTGCGGGCTGATCCTCGACACCGCGCATCTCGCCGCCGCCGATGGCGACTCGGTCGAGATCGTCCGGAAATATGCCGACCGCCTGACGTCCATTCACCTGAAAGACTGGCTGCTGACCAACCCAGACATCGGCCTTGACCAGTGGTACGTTCGCGGCAGGTTCTGCGAACTGGGCGCCGGCAACATCGGCCTCGACAACGCAGCCGTCATGCGCGAGCTTGTAAACGTTGGATACGATGGCTGGATTTTCGTAGAACAAGACACTCACCTTCAGGATCCGTTTAAGGACCTCGCAATAAGCAGGCAGTACCTCCGAGACGCAGGATTCTGAACCGGCCGCAAGATCGAAAGGATATTATTATGGCAAAAGCAAGACCCATCAAGCTGGGCCTGGTTGGCTTGGGCCGCGCAGGCTGGCTGATGCATTGCCCTGAGCTGGACGCACACAAGAGCAGGTTTCGGATCGTCGCGGCGTGCGATACAGCTAAGAAGAAACGCGACAAGGTCTCCGAGAGATACGGCTGCAAAACTTACGCAAACATCAAGGACCTGGTCGCCGATCCCGACGTGGAGCTTGTCGACGTCGCCACGCGTTCGATAGACCACTACAAGCACGGAGCACTCGCGCTCAAGGCCGGCAAGGACGTTCTCGTGGAGAAGCCGATGACGGTTTCCTGGTCCGAGGCCCGCCGGCTCCAGCGGTTGGCCGAGCGCGCCAGTGGCAACCTGTACGTCCGCCACAACCGGCGCTTCGACCCCGACTTCCTCCACGTCCGCGAGATCATCGACTCGGGCATCCTGGGCGACGTCTACGAGATCAGGCTCGTGCGTGCGGATTATGCCCGCCGTGACGACTGGCAAACGCTCATAGCCCCGGGGGGAGGGCAACTGCTCAACTGGGGGCCGCACATCGTGGACCACGCCATGCGGCTGCTGGGCGCGCCGGTAGCCCACCAGTGGACCGACCTCAAGCGGATCGCCGCCGTCGGCGACGCCGAAGATCATCTCAAGATCGTGCTTACCGGAACCAACGGGAGGGTCGTGGAAATAGAAATCAGCGGAGGAGCAGCCCTGCCGCAGCCCACTTACACCGTGCTCGGAAACAAGGGTGCCCTGACGTGTACCGGCGGCACGATCAACCTGCGGCATCTCGACCCCCGGAAAAAGCTCAAGGCGCGAAAGGTGCACCCCGGCGACCCGGGCAATTCCTTCGGCTCGCCGGAGAAACTGTTCTGGATCGAAAAGACCATACCCATCAAGCCGAAACAAACCTACGACATGTGGAACGAGCTTTACAAGGCGATCCGCAAAGGCGCGAAGTATCCGATCACGCTCGATGAGGCAGTCGACAACATGAAAGTTATTTCCGACGCCAAGCGCGGCACCGAGTTTGCCATCGGAGCCTCCAAGAAGAAACGCGCGTCGAAGAAGAAAAAGAAATAGCGCGCCGCCTCAGATCGAAATCGACAGATCGGGAAGCAGAGACGGTCCTGGAG
>JABMSA010000102.1 GCA_013202185.1 Planctomycetota bacterium | reverse complement strand
GTGCCGTCGATGGCCACGAGCAGCCATCCCATAAGCCGACAGACCTCCAGCACCTTGTTGCGGATGATCCAACGCACCATCCGAGTCTGCAGGCCGACGAACTGCCCGACGCCCATGTGGTCGACGAGGGCATGACTGACGGTCTTGTACACCGGAAGGCTCTCTTGGCTGGCGCCGGTTTCGGTGAGCTTAACGAAGATCACGTCGTTGTCGCGCAGCTCGAGGTACAGCGAGAATGAGCCGGCGGCGGCGACGGTCACTCGTTGGATTGCCTCGGGTGCGCCGCTGTGGCGTTGGCGCATCGCCTCCACTTCGTCGCGGCTGAGGGTGTCGGGCGAGCCGAGATCGAGGTAATCGGAATAGACGTCGTTGCTGCGGTAGCCGGCGCGGTGAACGGCCAACTCGTAGGGGCCGGGCTTCAGGCCGGCGAGCTTGAGTTGTGTGGGCTGCTTTGCCTTTGGCGGCTGGTCCTGGCTGAAGAACAACTGGTTGTGGACGTCCTGCTCGAGGTGGGTGTAGTTCCAGAAGAGCGCCTGCACGCCGCGATCGTCGCAGCAGATCCATGCGTCGGCGTCGTCGCAGGCCAGCTCGGCGTTGCCCAGTTGATTAAGCCATTGATACGAGAAGTAGCCGGCCTTCTTGAGCCCGTGCAGGGTCACGAGCCCGAACCCGCCGTGGAAGGGCCGCATCGGCGGGCGCAGTTCTTCGAACACGTCCGAGAACGTCCAATACGCCATCGATTCGTACGCGCCTTCGCAGAGCTTGAGCTTGGAGAGGATGTACGCGGCGGAGTAGTAGCTGTCATGCACGGGATCGCGCGATGAGTAGGAGGTGCCCCACTCGGTGACGTGCAGCTCGAGGTCGGACATGACGGATTGTCGGATTTCATCGTGGGCGTTTTGCACGCCTTTCCAGAGGGCGTGCGGGTGGTTGGAGATGAAGAGCACGCTCTTGCCTGTTGCATCGAAGTGGCCGTCGACGCCGTATGTGTGCGAGGTGATGAAGTCGAGCGCCACATTGTTCTCGTTGCAGAAGTTGATGGTGTCGGTTATCCAGACCATGCCGGCGGTGGCGGGGCCGCCGATGCGGTAGTCGGCGCAGACGCTCTTGACAGCCTGTGCGGCCGCGCGGTAAAGTGCGAAGTACTCCTCCTGGGTTCCTGTCCAAAAGCCCGGCAGGTTCGGCTCGTTCCAGACTTCGAAGTACCACTTCCTGATTTCTTCGCGGCCGTATCGGCGTTCCCAGTGCAGCACCGCCCGGCGGATGAGTTCCTGCCACTTGTCATATGACGTCGGCGGCGTGATGTTTCCTCGCCAGTAGAAGAGCGTCTTCTCGCCCGATGCCAGCGCCTTGGGCATCAAGCTGAATTCGACGAGCGGCCTGATGCCGATGTCGAGGAGGAAGTCGTAAAACTTGTCGACGTGCTGCCGGCCGTAGATGGGCTTGCCGTCTTCCTCGCGGTATACTCCCATGTCGTCGTGGAGAAGCCCGTGCAAGCGGATGTATTCGAAGCCGCATTCTTTTCGCGCGAGGGCCAGTTGCTGTTGGTAGTGGGCGCGCAGGCCAAGTGCGGCGTGCCCTCCGGCTACGCACCGGCGAAATCTCTTGTCGTGGGGGCCCTTGACATCATGCAGATCGGCCGAGATCGTACGCATCTCTACTCCTTCAATTCTCCAGCCGGCTCGAATACCAGCATCGGGTGATCGATGGGATCCTTGTCTTTTATCGTGATGGTCAGCACGCGGCCGTCGTAGTTGGCCTGGTACGCGGGGGGTGCCTGGTCTTTGTCGGATGCTCCGACCACTCGAGGCGGCTTTACGGCTCTTACGCCCGGCACCTTGATGGTGAATGTGCCGTTGCGCCACACGCCGAAGCTGCCCTCGGCGAAACGCTCCCCGTAGTTGCCCCAGCGCATTCCCCAGGTAAAGGGCGGCTTTGGTTTGATGGCGCCGTTCGGAGGATTGGGCGGGCTGTAGCCGTCGTAGGTGATGCCGTCCTTTGTATAGGCCCACACGTTTGCTCTTACGTCGAGCTTGAGCACGGAGCCGTCGTCGTAGGTCATCTCCCACAGTTCGTCTTCGGGTTCGCGTGCGTTCATCACGCGGCGCGGGCTGATGATCTTCCACAGCACCATCCAGGGATAGAAGAAGGACTCATCGTTGCGCATCGCCGGCGAGCCCTCCGCGCCGGGCATGCAGCCGTGTAGTATCGAATATCCCACCGGCCCGCGGGCGCCTGTTCCGTAATAAACCATTCCCTGGAAGATGACGGCCTGCAGCGGTACTGGCTTGCCGAAGAGATACGCCCTCCGTGGGCCGCTCGGCGCGGTCGGGCTGTATTCCCAGCAGCGTGAGAACCCGGCCAGCCACGCCCCGCCGCCGAAGTAGGGCGTCCACCAGCCGAAGAAGTATCCGCCGTCGAGGCCCCAGCCGCTGAGTGCTTCGCTGTGGGTGAGGTAGCCGCGCCGTGCGAGCATCTTGAGGACGTAGATTTTTGCTTGCGTGCCTTCTTCGCCGGTTGCGAGGTGGCCGGCTGTGCCGTCTCCGCCTCCGAGCCCGCACGTCCAGGTGTCGGCCCCGATGAACGCGGGCATTGGCGGGAAATTGAATTCGTCGGCCTGCTTGTCGAAGTAGCGTGCCATTCGGCCGCTTGCGGTTTCGTAGGGTATGCTCCGGCTGAAGCCTCCCCATTCGTGGCTTGGGCGGCCGTCTCGGCCGTGCTTGTGTGCGCGGGTGTCGCTGTGAGTGTTGCCGATGTAGGGCGTGCTCCAGAGCATATAGCCCCAGTTGTGGCTCACTCGCGTCTGGTTGAAGTTGTCGCAGAGGCCGGGGCTGCGGTCGATCATTTGGCTGCGCGGGAAGTTGCCGTCGCGGCATATCACACCGGCGTCCACCCAGTTGCCGTTGCCGTCGCCGTTGACGTCGCCCACGTACTGCAGGTCGAATCCGAAGTCGTTGAGAGGCGGCGGCTCGTTGATCCAGTTGGGAACGCTTTCGTTCCATCGGCCGTCCTTGAGGGCGGCTTGTATCGACCATTCGCCGCTCTGGCGTGCATCGGTGGCCCAGCCCATGTAGAGGAAGTTGATCGAGAAGGGTCTTGCTCGACGAACGATTGGCCGTACAAGTAGAGCGAGTGCCAGCGATTCGGGCGTAGGATTACGCCGCCGGCGCCGTCGACGAGTGCGATCATGCGATTCTTGAACGTCCACCCGCCGGGGCAGTTCCACTTGTTCAGCTCTTCGCGGTATCCGGTGAAGCCGGTGAATGGTATGAACTCTCCGCCGTCGACGGGCACCACGATCCCACCTCGGCGCAGGACGTCGGGGCGGTCGCCGATCAGGCGGATGAACCTCGCCCCGGCCGAGACGTTGATCACCCTGCCCTTGTCCTCCTCGAGCACCTTGACGCGTACCCTGAGGCGATCGGGCAGCGAAGTGTAGCTTACGCGAATGGAGCAGTACTCGCTGTTGAAGATGAATACCTTCTCGTTCTCGGGCAGGCCGCTTGCGGCGTTGTCGACGCGAGTGATAGTCCACGCTTCGTCTTCGGGCGGCAAGTTCTTCAGCTCGGCAGGCTTGCCGTCTTTCATCACGAGAACCTTGACCGACGGGAATTCCTTGCTTGTGGGGAACGTTCTGCCGTTGGCGGTGATCTCGCTGAGGCGGCCCTTCTCGTCGATCTTGCACGAGCCGCGGGTTGCTTCCGCCGGTGGAAGATTCCACACTGCCTCGGGTATGTTCTTACGCATGTCGACCGTCTCGTCGCCTGCGGTCGGCTCTTTCACATCGACGCCCGGGCCGAGCATCTGAATCTGCCCCCATCGTCCGACGGCCACGCGCCCGCTGATGCAATACACACTGTTGCGCGAGGCGGCGGCCATTTTGGCCCAGGTGCGGCCGCCGTCGGTACTGCGCAGGATCGTGCCGCGCGAGCCTGCTACGAGGAACGTTTTCGGATCGACGACTTCGATCCGGTGGAGCCACTCGATGGTAGGCGTGCCGACGCTTTGCCACGTTTGGCCGCCGTCGGCCGTGTAGCCGAGCATCCCTTCGGCATCGCCGTTGTGGCGAAGCTCGGTTGCGTCGTTCGAGCCGCCGATGACGCCATGCTGCGCGTCGGCGAAGTCGATGCCCATCAGGAGCAGTTGCCCCCAGGTGTCGCCGGCGTCCGGCCCGTCGAAGGTGTCGGTCATCGAGCGCACGAGTTGCCAGTCGGCATTCTCGGCGCACTGGGCCGGTGTGGCGAGAAGGATCAGACAGCACAGACCGGGCACGATCACGCAATCGGGAAGGAGGCGCAGTAGCGATTTCATTTCTGTTGCTCCGCGTATGATGGCCGGAAACGTTGGGCCACGTGTGTTTCGGGAGATTCTATCAGATGCGCGAGTGCAAAGGTAGGGAGAAATGGCAAAGGCATGGCGGCGTCAAGGCTCTTGCGTTGGCTCGGGCGGGGCGGGGCGGATGTCGATGCTTGCGGCGAGGCGCCTGCCCGCGGGGGTGGTGCCTTCGATCGATACCTTGAGGGTCTCGGGGAGGACGTCGAACTCGATGCCCTTGAGGAGTTGCTCCCACTTGTGCGGCTCGCCGTTGATGGTTGCCTCGACGTCGCCCCAGCGTATGAGGGCTTTCCCGGGCACGAATGTGATCTGGTAGGTCTTCTTGCCGTCGGCGGTGGTCACGTTTACGTGATGCTGAAGCTCGAGCGCGCTGATGTTGTCGATGATCTCGGCGTCGGGGCCGACGGGGAAGCGCTTGGCCTTCTCGCGGAGCTGGGCTATCTTCGCGGCGTGGGTCTGTTCGGTGCCGCCGACGAGCTTCGCTTCGTAGATTCTTTCGACGTCATATTCGTAAACTATGAGTGCGTCGCGGTAGGGCGCGATGTCGCCGAGCTTGGGCTCTTGGCCGGCCACTTGCACTTGAACGGATCGCCCTGGAAGATGCGCGTGAGGTAGTAGCCGTTTTCGGTGAGGACGTGCCACTCGCCGAGGTTGGTATTGATTAGCCAGAATGCGCCGACGGGCCCGGGGACGTGCGCGTTGCCGACAAACCCGAATGCTCCGCGAATGAGTCCGACCGACGGGCCGGGCGCCCTGTGCGAGCCGTGCACGCCGTGGAAGGTGTTTGGGTAGGTCCAGAGCAACTTGCCGGTGTCGACTTCGTAGCAGCGGAAGAGGCTGTCGGTCTCATCGCACGAGACCACGAGGCGGTTGTCCGGCGACGAAAGCAGGCCGCCGGTCATCGGGGGAAGTTCCTTTACGTTTTCGAGGTCGAACTTCGGTGCGCCGCATTCGGTGAAGCCGCCGACTTTTACCTGGAGTGCCTTTTCCTTGTGGCCGCCGTAGAAGGTCAGGTCGGTGTTGATGTTGATCGACCAGAGGTTGTATCCGCCTACGCTGAGCGCTATGGGCAGCGAGGCAACTTCTTCGGGCTGCTCTTCTTCGTCACCGTTTTCATCGGCCCAGAAGTTTGTTTTGCCCTTTTCGGAGCGAATGACCGCTCGGTATGCGTAGCGGCCGTCGGCCAGGCGCTCGAAGATTCTGATTTGATGGGGCGCGCCCGGCCCCCAGATCATCCCCTTGAACGTGGCCGCGAGGTAGAGCCTGCCGTTTTTTCCTTCGCAGAAACGGGCGGCGCTGTGAAATACCTGCTGCGTTACGAGGCCAATCAGTTTGGCTCGGCCGGTCTTGGGATCGAGGCGGAATTCGCATCCCTCGCCGACCATCAGGTATGGATCGCGCGGGTTGATCGCGCCGCCGCCGGCGCCGTAGTGTGTGGGCCCGAGGAATTCCTTGAGGTACTCGCCGGTCTTCGCATCCCACACGCTGAAACGTTTCGGGACGAGGTCGGTCTCGGCCACCCAGAGCCTGCCGCGTGCGTCGATGGCCATTCCCCAGATGTTGCTCATGGCGGTCGGGTCCCACGGGCCCTTGCGCACGCGCGCGTTCTTCTTGCCGATGGTACGCAGCAGCTTGCCCTGCGGGCTGTATACCTGCACCTGGTTGTCGGGCC
The DNA here is from genome assembly GCA_013202185.1 of Planctomycetota bacterium. Taxonomy (GTDB): domain Bacteria; phylum Planctomycetota; class PUPC01; order JABMSA01; family JABMSA01; genus JABMSA01. Next base: position 733 of record JABMSA010000102.1, on the reverse strand, counting down.
GGCTGAGTGCCACGTAGATGTCGCCGTTGTTGTCGACGGCCAACTCGCCGGGGTCCTTGAGCCCTTCGAGGATGATCCTGGTTTTGCCGGTTTCGGGATCGAGCGCCAGCAGCTTGGTGCGTTTGGAGTAAAGGTAGATGAGATTGTCGGCGGCGGCCACCATCCTGCCGGGCGATTCGACGTCGATGAGCTTGATGAGCTTGCACCTGTGCGCGCCGACCACTGCCACGAAGTTGGACGTCGCTTTTATGGTTACGTCGGGGTAGGTTTTCTCGACGAGACGGCGGCACCGGTCCTCTGGTGAGTTCGACGAGCTGAGCCCTGGGTATCTCGAGTGTGCCGCCCTCCTCGAATTTGAAGTGAAGTGCGGCGTCGGTGAGCTTGACGAGGTTGCCGTAGAGCAGCGAGCCGTCGCGCAGCCGGAGTCTTTCTGCGAAGCTGTTTTCGCGGAATGCCCGCTCCGCTCCGAAGTCGATGTGCTCGGCCTTTGCCAGGTCAAACTGCAGAAAACCGGCAGCATGCGGACCGGTGAAATCTGTGTCATTCTCACTATCGTATCTCCGATCAGGTGCCTCGCCGTGCGACGCGTGGCCGTGGCGCGGGCCGCTGTGCTTACTTGGCGATCTTAAACTCGATGGACTTGATCGAGCTGCGGCGAACCTTGATATTGCCGTAGTACCCCGAAACGCCGATCAGGTGCTTGTCGGTCAGCTCCTCGAGCCGCAGAGCGAGG
>JABMSA010000101.1 GCA_013202185.1 Planctomycetota bacterium | reverse complement strand
TGATCGGCGTCGTGCTGGAGACCGTGGATCGGAATCGGAAGTAGTGGTTGTTCCGAATTGATAGCTCGCCGATGAAGCGTTTGTTTGACCTGAGCCTGAGCGCCGCCGTGCTGGTGGTGTTGAGTCCGCTACTGGCGGTGTGCGCATTAGCGGTGTGGGCCGAATCGGGTCGCCCCATTCTCTTTTTGCAAACTAGGGTTGGGCGAAGGTTCCGGCCTTTTCGAATTCTGAAGTTCCGCTCGATGACTGCGAATGCCAGCGGAGCCTCGGTGACCGTTGGCAACGATCCGAGGGTTACGGCGGTAGGGAGCGTTCTTCGGAAGTGGAAACTGGATGAGCTTCCACAGTTTTGGAATGTCTTTCGCGGGGATATGAGCCTGGTGGGTCCGCGCCCGGAGCGCCCGGAATTCGTTGAAGAATTCAAGGAGCAGATACCCAAATACCTGCGCCGTCACAAGATGAAAGCCGGCCTTACCGGATGGGCGCAGACACACGGATGGAGAGGCAATACTTCCATCGAGAAGCGCATCGAATGCGACCTGTGGTACATTGCCAACTGGTCGCTCAGCCTCGATATGGAGATAATGCTCAAGACAGTGGTCGAGCTTCTGAGGGGAGGCAACGCTTACTGAAGGCTCACCCGAGAGCCACGGAGGGAGAGGTGTACTGCAAACGCTTTGCGATTGTCCTGCCGGTTGTCGCGCTGGGGCTTTACTATCACGACGTTGCCCGGCAGCTTGCGGTGCGATGGTACAACGATCCCAACTACTCCCACGGTTTCTTCGTGCCGCTGTTCAGCCTCTATTTCGTCTGGGAAAAACGCTCGGGCCTTGCGGCCATCCCGTGGAAGGGATCATTGCTGGGGCTGCCTGTGATCCTGGCAGGCGCGGGCCTGAAGGGGATGGGCCATCTGCTGTTCTCACCCTACCTGGCGGGCATTTCGCTAGTGGTCGTCATCGCGGGAGTGGTGCTGCTTTGTTGGGGACGGCAAATGATGCGGCACACGTGGGTGCCCGTCGCATTTCTCTTTCTCATGCTGCCTCTGCCTCGGCCGGTGTACGAGTCGGTGGCATTGCCGCTGCAGCGTTTTGCGGCGATGTTTGCCACAGTCGTACTTCAGGCGGTCAGCATTCCGGTGCTGCGCGAAGGCAATATTATCCACTTCGCGGGCAAGTCGCTCGAGGTCGCCCAGGCATGCAGCGGCATGCGGTTGCTGGTCGGCTTTGTTGCAATGGGCATCGCCGTCGCCTACCTGTCGGGCAATCCGATCTGGCACAAGGCCATCGTGGTTGTGTCTGCATTCCCGATCGCCGTTGTGGCCAATGCAATTCGGGTTACGGGCACGGGCGTTCTCTATCATCATGTGAGTGAAAAGGCGGCCGAGGGGTTCTTTCATGCATTCTCCGGCTGGCTGATGTTTCTCCTCGCACTCGGAGTACTGATGCTGGAATCTCTGGTGCTTCTCCGGCTCTTCGCGCCGCCGGCCTCATCTTCGGAGGATGGTGCAACATGAGAAAATACTCCTACTTCTACGTTTGTGCCGTGCTGCTCGCAGGACTGTGGGCGGCTCATGGGAGCTTCGTGGGATGGTCCGACAGCCGCAGCCGCGCGCGTTCGATTCCGCTGCGCAAACCGCTCGAGGCCGTCCCGTTCAGGATCGGCCAATGGCTCGGGCGGTCCGTCGGGCTCGGCCCCGAAATTGTCCAGGTCGCCAATGCCGACGAGTTCATTCGCCGAAACTACCGCAACAATTCCGATGGCTCGGTTGCTCTTTACATCACCTATTACGCCGGGCTGTATCGTGTTGTGCCGCATGGGCCCGGCGTTTGTTATCCTATGGGCGGATGGAAAACGCTCGAACACCAAACGGTTTCCGACGGCACAGGCAGCGCGACGCATCATCTTTTCGTTTTTGAAAAAGAGCTGGACAAGCAGGTTGTCGTCTACTGGTACTACGTAAACGGAATGCGCCTGGCCGGGTCGTCGTGGACGCGCCTGCGTTTTGCTTCCGACGTTCTCAGGGGAAGCGGCGGCTCCATAGTGCAGGTACAGCTCGCAACCGACCTCACTGCCACCAAGACCGAAGCCTTGGCGGCCCTCAACGACTTCAGGGCGCAGCTCGAGCCGCTGTTGGCCGAATTCCTGCCCGCGCACGAGAGCAAGAACGCTTTCGACAAGCACTGATGCCCCGCCCCGCCGGCGGGCGAAATGCAAGAAAGGAAAACGCTCAGCCATGAAAACGAGAAGAATCCTGGCGGCGGCCGCCTGCCTGATAGTGATCGGCGCGGCCGTGTTTTTTCTAACAAGAAGAACCCGTGCCGAGCGCGTTACCGAATTCCTCGCGAGCGCCGGCCGCTTCGAAGAGCAGAACGACTACGAGAGCGCCATCATCACCCTCCGCAACGCCCTGAGGCTGGCGCCGGGCAATGCCCGTATCCACGCGGGCCTCGCGCAAGACTACGCAATGATCAATAAAGCGCTCAGCAGCCTCAAGCACTACAATGCCGCGCTGCGCCTGGGCCGCCGCGATCCGCAGTTTCTCACGGATTACGCGGAGACCTGCGTGCGTTTCAATGCAATCTCAGAACTTGCCGAGCCCGCCGCCAAGCTTCTCGAGGCCCGGCCCGACGACCCAGATGCGCACTTCTGGATGGCCCGCAGCCTTGCCGCAAACCGGCCGCACGAGGCAATATTACACGTGCAGCAGAGCCTCAGCAAGCGGCCATACGAAAAGGCCTATCTTCTGCACGCGGACCTCCTCGCGCAAGACCGCAACTTCGCAAAGGCCGGCGAATGCCTCCAAGACGCGCTCGGCAAGCTCCCCGGCAAGCCTCAGCTCATGGCTGCGCTCGCGGCCGTCGAGCTTCACCTCGATCACCACGACCAGGCCCGAGAGCGTATCCGCCAGGCCCTCGCGGCAGTTGAAAGCGCCAACGCACCCGAAAAGATACCCGTCCTCAGGGTTGCCGGCGACGTCTACGGAAGACTGCGCATGAATGATCGCAGCATCGAGATCTTCCGCGAGCTGGTTGGGCTCGATCCTGAGAACATAAGCTTTCAGATGCTCCTGGCAAGGCGATACATGGCGGCCGGCCGACTCGAAGAGGCCCGCGATCTGCTGCTGCAAACCATTGAAAAGGATCCCGAGAACGACGACCTGCGAGTATCCCTGGCCGAGGTACTGCTCAAATCGCAAGAGCCCCGGGCGGCCCGCGAGCACCTGGCCAGGCTCTCCGTCGAGGCCGCATCCTCTGCGCCGGCCCTCTATCTAATGGGCTCCGTTTTCATGGCCCTCGACGATCCCTGGCAGGCGGAGCCGCTGTTCAAACGGGCCAGAGACGCCGCACCGGGCATGTCGCAGGTGCAGATCGCGCTTGGCATCTGCCATTGGAGGCTGGGCCTGGTGCGATCGGCCGAGTCCGAGTTTGAAGCCGCGTTGCGCGATATGCCGAACAACGCTGGGGCGTCCATCTGGCTTGCACGGTGCAAGCTAGCCTCCGGCGACCTTCGCGAGGCCGAAAGGCTGGCCAACAACGTACTTGCCGAAGATGAGAACAACCAGGAAGCTCGGCGGATTCTCATCTCGTGCAAAGCACAGGGTGCAAATATTGAAGAACTCGAGCACCTAATGCAGATAAACGATCACGCCCGGGCAGCGGCATCGGACCTGCTGATCATGGCGGGAGTACTCACGGCCAACGGCCACACAGACCGGGCGCTCGCAATGCTCGAAACGGTCATCGCGAAGGCCCCGGACCTCCTCGACGCACCACTGATGAAAGCGAAGATCCTCGAGGTGACGGACAAGAAAACGGAAGCCGAAACGTTGCTGCGTTCACTCGCCGCCGCCCATCCTCAATCCGAATCGCCGGCCATTGAGTACGCCCGCTTCCTCGACCGGGCCGGGCGCGAGGACGACGCGCACAGCGTTCTTGCCAACTTGACTGAGAGGCTGCCCGAGTCTTCCATCGCCCGCCGAGCGCTCGCCGAGCACCACCGCCACACAGGGAACCTCGACAAGGCCGCCGCGTCATTTCGCGTCGCAATGCAGCTCGATCCGAAAAACATCGCCATTCGTCGCGGGCTGGTTTACGTTTTGCTGGAGAAGGGGGACCTCGATCTCGCTCGAGAGGAAACGGAGCGCGCAAAGGCCGACTTCGGCGAGGCGATGACCGTACTGGAGTTCGAGGGTATGCTGCTGCTGCAACAAGGCAAGGCAGACCAGGCCATAGCCTGCTTCATGTCGCTGATAGGCCGGTGGCCCAGCGAGCCACGCGGGCACGTCCTTCTTGGCGCGGCCCATTCGGCCAAGGAAGATCTCGCCGCCGCGATTACGGCTCTTGAGACGGCACGCGACCTTGCACCTCGCGATGCGGCCGTGCGCGGGCACCTTCGCGATGCATTCCTCGCCGCGGGGCTTTACGACCGGGCCGCTGAAGAAGCCAGGCAAGCAATGGCGCTCGGGGCGGGCACGGCCGACGACGTTCACAAGTTCGCAATCAGCCTCGCAGGATCAAAAGAAACCGACACGGCGCGAAATATTCTCGAGAAGCTCTCGGCCATCGTGCCGGAAAAAGCCGAATACCACGTGCAATTGGCGATGCTGCTGTCGGCGGAAGGAAAAACAGAGCAGGCCGAACAAGAGTTTCGGAGGGCGCTCGATATAGAAAAGACGCCCGCCACCCTCTGGCCTGCCTGCGGATTCTACTGGCACGCAAACAGATACAAGGCAGCCGCCGACCTGATCGAGAGCATCGCCGGCAACAACCCTAACCTTTATCACACGCTTATGGCACGACATTACACGGTCGTGGGTGATCCGGCGAAGGCGGAAGCCGAACACATGGAAATGATCCGGGCCGCCCACGCCGATCCGATGCCGCTGTGTGCGCTCGGCGATTTCTACGCAGCACAGCCGGGCCGATTCGATGCCGCCGCCGAAGCATATCGCAAGGCGCTCGAGCTTGATGCCGGCCTCCTTTACGCTCACCTCCGCATTGCGCTGCTCTTCGCGAAGGCCGGCAAGCTGGACGACGCCGAAATGATACTGACGCCACTCGCGAAGAAACATCCTCATAATGCCGATGTGTGGGCAAGACTTGCCGAGGTGGCAATTCAGAGAATGAGAAGAACGCCCAGCAAGGCCGCCGCCGACGTCGCCCTGGAACGTTCCACCCGCTTTGCCGAAAGATTCCCTCACCTTGCCCAGGCGCATCACCTCATCACACTTGCCAGGTTGTTTGCCGACCCGCCCGACCGCAGGGGCGCCCGGGCATCGCTCGAGCGAACCCTTGCGATAGTCCCAGGCCACGCGGAGGCGCTCATCCTGCGGGCGCGACTCCACCTTGATGACGGCCGCCTGCCCGAAGCCGAAGAAGATTGTCGAAAGCTGCTCAACGAGCAGCGCGGCAACAACGAAGCCATGCTGCTGCTTGGCGCCATACTCGTCCGAAAAAACACGCCGCCGAACGAATACCAGAAGCTCACCGAAGAGTTTCCAGACAACACGGCGGCACGCCTGCTGCTCGGGCTTGCAATCTGTGACGAGGCCCCGGATCGCTCGGCGCGGCTCCTGGCCGACGTCCTTGGCGAGTCTCCTCCCTGGGATTTGTTGAAAGAATACTGCAAGTTTCTTCTGGCCCGAGAGCAGCCGGGCAAGGCAATATCGGCGTTGCAAACATTCGTGGATCGCGACCGGACCTCCACGGAAGCAAGGCGCCTGCTCGCCGATGCCCACGCCGGCGCCGGCGACCTCGCCGCAGCCGTTCGCGAGCAGCGACGCGCCTACGAACTTGCCGGCCGCAACTTCGGCGACCTTCAGCGGACGGTCTCTGTGCTCATGAAAGCCCGGACGCCGGCCGACGCCCTGGCGCTGATCCGCGAACACATCGCCGCGCGGCCTGATGACAACGCGGCGCGTCTGCTCCTGGCGCAAGTGCTGGGGGAGTCGGGCGGGCTCGACGAAGCCGTCGCTGAGGCCGCCGGCCTCGTCGAGGAAGAGCCGGAGAATCTACGGGCACATCTCATCCTCGCGACGGCCTACATGCTTCAAAGGCGATTCGGCGAGGCTGTGACGCACTATGAAACCGTGCTGATGCGCGATCCGGCCAACCGCATCGCCGGCAACAATCTCGCGTTCATCCTCGCCGAGCATCTTGGCCGCCCCCGCGACGCCGAGCGGGTCATTCTGCCCGCTGTGCAGCGCTTTCCCGATTCGGCTTCGATCCAGGACACCTACGGCTGGACCATGTACAAGGTCGGCAAGCTCAACGACGCCCGCAAGGCGCTCGAAAAGAGCCTGAAGCTCGGGCCCGACGAGCCGGCGACCATGTTTCATCTTGCCGTCGTATGCGAGCAACTGAAGGATCCCCATCGGGCGCGCGAGCTGCTGCGCGGGGCACTGAAGCTCGACGCCGACTTCGAGAACGCGGACGAAGCGCGCCGCCTCCTCGCGACCCTCGAGTAGGCACTTCTGTCAAAAACTAGGGACGGTTACCTATTTTTTTTGCAGATATTTCGTTGCTTCTGTTTTTAGAGAATATCCAGTAAACATCGCAGTTTCTGCGAAATACGAATGGAATAATAGGTAACCGTCCCTAGTTTTGCTACGCGATCTTGTACAACGAAGTACTCCCACCAATGTAGGACCCTCCCACGTCGTCTCGCATGTTTTCCCACCCCTGTCGGCTTGAAATCCACATTCGCGCCACCTTTTCGGCTGCTTCTTTGTTAATGATGGAAACGGCCTCGCAGGAGTCGACATCTGCAGGCGCACATATGACAATCGCATTGGCAAACGCACCGCCGATAACGCATCTGCGCACTTCGTTGGGCCCGTTCGGGAGGAGCAACCTGGTGAAGTCCGTGTCAGCCTTCAGTATCATAATCACATGTTTGCTTCTTGCCCGATTCGTCATTGGCATGCCCGGTTACGATCCGCCAGTTTCGCATGCGTCCGGTTCTTCCGCAACTTCCGCAACTGATGATCAGAGCGGAAGAGGGGTGTGCGAGCGATTTCACGTAGAGAAGAAACTTTCCGTCGGCGGGACGCTCGACGGCTTTGAGGCAGGCGATGAGATCATGGATGGCGCCCCGAGCGGAACGGCTTCGGCCGAGGGCCCGGGGTCGACCATCGCCGCTTGTATCTGTACGGGCCTTCTCGGCCTGATTGGTTACCGATTAAAAAGGAGGTGTAGGTAGAGAACACTCGAACATCAACCTGTCTAACTATGGAAAACGGCGGGCCCGCCTAGACTGGTGGGCCCGCCTTGTTGTTGGGCGGGCGCCGGATCATTCGGCGGCAGGGCCTCGCCACCGGGCGATCTGTTTGGCCGGCACGCCCAGCTTGTAGCCGATGATCGCGGCCCAGCCACCGTCGAATGGAGCGTCGTGCGGATGCGGCATCCTCGTTTTCGCTTTCGAAGTACACCTCGACCGACGTGGCGGAGCGCGCGGCGAGTTCCCTCGCCCAGGTCATGGTGTGCTCTGTCATCAAGCGATGCAGCCGCGCGGCCCCTGCCGCCCCGAGCAGGGGTATCATCCGCGTTTTGACTTTACCCGGTCGCGGTTGGCGGGTAAACACTATCAGCCTGCGGCGTGCAGAGCGCCGCGAGAACGCAGCCATCAGGCGCACGGCGAGCCCGCGCTTTGCCTCCTTCACTTGCATCTCGACCGTCCCTATTCGGTCTTGTCCCCTTCCTTCGGCGCGGGGGCCTCTTCGGCCTCGGGTTCTTCAGGTGCTACGGCCGGCGCCTCGGGTACCTTGGCTTCTTTCTCTTTTTCGCATCCGATCACGCCAAAGCACAGCACGATCGCGATCAAGCTCACAAAAATCCACTTACTCATTTCATGCTCCTTTCAAGACGTGTCCTTTCGATGATATGGGGCAAATACACTCGACGCTTTCGGTCTCGCAATCACCCCCTTTCGACAGACCATCAAAACTTGTGCTCCTCCTTGGAGCAAGAACAATATATTCAATCGCCGCTACAGTTGCAAGCGCGGCGTTTGTTGTCATCGCTGCCGTGTTGTTATCCAGCTCAGCACCTTCTTGACGAACGGCGTCAGCCGTTGCCTGCTCCAGGCGTCGGCCACTTGCTTGATGGCTTCGGCCTGTGTCGGGTAGGGATGTATCACGGCTGAAATCGTGCGCAGCCCCAGGCCGCCGACCATTGCAAGTGTAATCTCGCTGATCATCTCTCCCGCGTGCCTGGCTACGATGGTAGCTCCGACGATCCTATCGGTGCCCGCCTTCACGTGCACTTTTATCAGGCCGTCTTCTTCACCGTCGGCGAGAGCCCTGTCTACTTCGTTGAAGCGCCCGAATACCACCAGCCGCCACCATCCGCGCGGCTTGCCCGAGGTGTCGGGTGCGACCTCTTCGCGCTGGATTTCGGGATTCGCCTGCAGTTTCACTGACGCCTCCGTGCGTCCTATTCGGCGGCGGCCTTCTCGGCCGGCTGTTCGTTGAGCGTCCAATCGTAGTCGAGGTATCTGATCTTATATTTCTTTTCGGCGAGGTAGAGCCGATCTTCGTCTTCGAGGTAGCCACTGATGAACTTCAGCACGGCGCGCTGGCGTTCTCTGTGCCCTGCAAACTCCTCGTCGGTTCCGTAGGTCTTCACGAAGTCCTTGCCGAACCACTTGAACGTCGACGACATGTGCACGATGTTGTCTTCGCGGTCGATGTAGAAGTTGCCGCGCCTGGCGAGAAAGCGCCGTGTCTGGTCGTCGAACTGTTCGTCGAGCGTTTCGGCGACGTAACGCTCGTTGCGCAGCGGCGGGCAGCTAATGGCGGCGCACACAAGGGCCATGTGAATGCGCGGCTCGTTGAACTTCTTGCGCAGCCTCTTGTGTTCCATCTCGTCCAGCGTCATGCGTGTGCCGATGATCGGGAACTCGAGGATAGTCCACACGCCGCGAATTTGGCGGATGCTGTTTTTCGGATACTTCAGCCGCGCCGGAAACGTGGGCTTGATCGGATAATGCAGTGCAATGCACTTGAGTGTATAGGCGTTGTAGGCATTGATCCAGAATGCAATCTTTTCTTTGTCCGTCCATTTCGCCAAGACCTTCGGATCGAGACCGCGCAGTTCGTCGAAGAACGCGTGCAGCACCTCGATGTTCTCCTTCAGGCCCTTGTAGTCGACCAGCCCGCGATCATCGACATACGCCTTGAGAGCCTTGACATAGCCCTCGTAGGTGAATTCCCTGCCGGTTCCGGCGCGTTCGGCCTCCGCGTAAAGAAGGCGTCTCGAGTCGAGCGGCAGCGCGATGAATCCGCCAAGCAGGACGGTGGCCGCTGCAACGACGGCCGCTGCCGGTATGGTTCTTTTCTTCATCGACAATCCCTCCCCTCCTGAACTTCAAACCAATGCGCCTTCGCACGAAGACCCGGACCCGCATGTCGGCGGAAGCCTCTGAAGACTTCTCGGCGAATTGAGCGGCCCCTTCAGGAAAAACTTCCGCCGCCGGCCCCCCCGCCGGGCGGAAGCATGCTTCGCATCCCCGGCAGCGCAAATCGCCTACAGCACGCAGCCGGCATGCAGACTTTTTCCAGTTGAACTCAACTCCCCTGCCGACTATAATAATAGCCTGCCAGGCATCGGAAGTCAAGATGCTTCTGAGTGCAGATGATGATTAGCGACTTTGATGCGCCCGTAGCTCAATTGGATAGAGTAGTTGGC
>JABMSA010000100.1 GCA_013202185.1 Planctomycetota bacterium | reverse complement strand
CGAGCGAAACCGTGGTAGACCTCGTCTGTGATCATGCCCAGTAACTTTGATCGCCCTGTTAGCGGATCGATGCGGAACTCGGCCCCCTCGCCCACGAGCAGGCTCGGGTCGCGCGGGTTGACCGCGCCGCCGGTGGCGCCATAGTGCGTGGGACCGAAGTACTCGGTAACGAAGTCGCCCGTCTTGGAGTGCCACACGCTCATGCGCTTGGGGGCGAGGGTGGTCTCGGCGGCCCAGAGGTAGCCGCGCGCGTCCACGGCCATGCCCCACACATATTTCAGCGCGTTGTGATTCCACGGGCCTACGTCGTTGCGCTTGCCTTTCTCGCCGATTGTGCGAAGAAGCTTGCCCTCGGGGCTGTAAACGAGAATGTGATCGCACAGTGCGCCGTTGGACACGTAAATCTCGCCGTCTTTGTCGACGGTCATAGCGCCCGCGCCCTCCAGGCCGTCGATGACAACGCGCGTCTTGCCCGTTGTTGGATCAAACGCAAGTATCTTGCTGCGCTCAGACATCACGTAGAGCAGATCGTCGCTGACGACAAACAGCTTGCCGGGTGCGTGGACGTCGAACGTCTTCAAGACCTTTCCCGTGCTGCCGTCGAGCATGGCAATGAAATTGGTGCGCATCGTGGAGATGGCGCCGGGATAGGTTTTCTCGATCAGGCGCCTGTTGGTCTGGGCGAGCGCGTTGCTCGATAGCTGGTCGGCATTCTCGACGAGGGTTTTGTCCTGGAGGAGTCCTTTCAGTATCCCTACGACCACGTCGCGGACGTCGGGCGTATAGTAGTTCGGGCTCTTGAGCGCCTCGTTCTCATCGATCTTGTCATCGAGAAATCTCTTTATGAGTTTAGTGCATCTGTCATCGATTTTTCCCCAGATTGCAGCCGAGACCGGGTTGTGGTTCTCTCCGGGCGGCGCGCCCGCTACAACGTCGGTCAGGAAGCTGCGCCAGTCGGTGATGTCGCCGCGCCCCCAGGTCCAGTTGGCGAAGCTCACGTAGAGCTTTCCGTTGCGTGCGGTGATAGACTCGCGTGGCCCGTGGCTGATGCCAGTGGGCATGCCTGCAGGGTCATCCCAGATATCCGTGAACTTCAGATCGGCGCTTCTCCTGCCCTCCCACTTGACGGGCTTGCCGTCCTTCTTGCTGACGCGTTTGATTTCTCCGGCCGCGTAGTAAACAATGTCTCCATCGACCGCCACGCTGACAACTCCGTTGAAATGATAGCCGGCCGCCCACAAGACGTTATGGTCGAGGTCGCACGCGATCAGGGCTTTCCCGGCCTCAGATCCTGCCCAGCCGAGATAGATTCTGTCGCCGTCGGTCACGCACTCAACGGGCAGTGCCTGGTCGCCGCCCCAGTAGGTGGTGGGGCTGATGTCCCACGGATCGCTCGGCCCGTGGTAAGCCCAGCCGCGCAGCCGAAGGCCGATACCCTCGTGGTAGATGCCGCGCCACGTATACTCGCCCGGTTCAAGCACTTTGCCGAGGGTATTCCAGATCGGCGTTGCCAGGCCGTCCCACGCAACAGTGTGCTCGCCCTTCGCCCGAAACTCGCTGTTCAGGAGATGCCGAACAACCACGCCGTCCGAGTCCGTGGCGATCAGCGACACATAGCCGTCCGCCGGCATGGTAAACTTGATATCACTGGTCGTCTGGGCATAGCCCGTCGAACTCAAGATGATGATCGCTGACAACACAAACATGTTCACATACCGCATAGCGCGTTCCTCCGACAAAGTTCTGTGGCCGAAAGCGTCGGCCCGTGATCGAAAAAGGCACCGGTGCCGTTCACAAGTTACACACCGTAATTGTAACGCGCTCGCCTGAAGAATCAAGGCCTTTTCGCGAGCGGATGCAAGGAATGCAACTCTCCCCGTTCAACACGGGTGCGATTGATTATCCTGGTACTTAGCACATCCCTCTGAAAGCCCAAGAGTTTTTTGAAGGGGGTGTCTGCCTGGGAAGGCAGGGCGACGAGCGAAGACGCTCGTCGAGATCAATCGCTCAATGACAGT
>JABMSA010000099.1 GCA_013202185.1 Planctomycetota bacterium | reverse complement strand
TCAGCATCGAAGAGGAAGAAGTATCCTTGCTGCACGACGAATATGCCTACCGACGGGGAGGCCTGGTTGGGCGTTACTACCGCGATGCAAACTTCACAGACCTGATATGCGAGCGGATTGATCCTTTTGTGTATTTCTTTGACGATCGCGAACAGTTCACGCCACCGGTGACTGGGGCTCATTCTGCTATTTGGGAGGGCGCCATTTACGTTTCGGAAACGGAGACCGTGGACCTCGAGCTTGCTATCTGGAATCGTGATCCTGCACAAGGTTGCGCTTTCATAGACGGAGAATTGATTCTGGAGCTTCTTCCCGAGGAAATGGCCGAGGAGGGCTTCAAGGGGCAGAAGGTACTACTGACAGAAGGCCTGCACGTCCTGCGGCTCGAATATGTGGAACCCAAAGCAAAGTGGACTTTTGCCCTCTTTCAATGGCGGACAGGCCAGGGTTACAAAGAGCGTATAAGGGAGACGTTCGGGAACACATCCAACCTGTATCATCTGGAGAATCTCGGCACTACTTACTATCATTGGAACGATGCGCCGGACCAGGTGTACACCCAGCCATTTGCCGTGCCGCCGGGGAAGAACGTCTTGCACTTCCATACAGTTGACCAAGCCGGCCACATCGAGGCAGAGCAGCGTCGTGAGTTCAAATAAGGAATGGGACATCCAATAACTGGATCGACCTGACCTTGTTTCGCCGGCGCTCCCGAAGGCACCTCGCTTCAGCGCTTCAGCACCACTCGTCTGCCGCTTTCCTCTTGCACCTGCACGCCCCTACCTTACAATATGCTTGTCATCCTCCTGAACCAATAAATGGCGCACAACAAGAATGGCGGACGCACCCGGCACGAATCCCTGGTCGGACAAGATTCAACCATTCGAGCTGCACCAAGCGACCCACGCGCCACGGTCGGTGGCGATGTCGCGATGGGCTACGCGCGCATACGCCTGAAATGAGAACGATCTCGCAGCACGTATAGCATATAGACCTTGTGACCGAAAGACCATGCGGCCCGATGACCAGGAGATTGAACAAAATGGCCAGCGATACTACGCACATAGAGCTATTCGTCGCACCGGACGGACGCGACACCAACGCCGGGACAAAGGCTGAGCCCTTTGGCACTTTGGAGCGCGCCCGCGACCAGATCCGCATCCTCAAGCGAGAAGGCCGGCTCCCGGCAGGCGGGGCCGTGATCTTGCTCGGCGAGGGCGTCTACTACCTCGACAGCACCTTCAGTCTTACAGAGGAGGACGGCGGCAGTGAGAGTGCGCCGGTTGTGTATCGGTCCCTACCGGGGGAGAAGGCGCGCCTGAACGGCGGCAGAGAGGTCGCCGGCTTCGGGCCGGTCACCGACCCCGAGATTCTCGCCCGACTGGATGAATCCGCCCGCGATCATATTCTTGTCGCCGACCTCACGGCCCAGGGGATCACGAACATAGTCCACGAATGCCCCGAAGGCTTCCCGATCAAAACAGAGAAGATGATGTCGTTCTGCTTCAATGGCGAGCAGATGACACTGGCCCGATGGCCGAACTTTAACTTCACGCTCACGGGCGAAATGGAGGACGCGGAAGATCACATCGTGTACGATGGCGACCGGCCACAACGATGGGCAAAGGAAGACGATGTCTGGGTGTACGGCTATTGGTACACTAACTGGCGCGACCACTACCAGCAAGCCCTGTCGATCAATGCCGAGCACCGCACAATCGCCCTCAGAAAGCCGCGCCAGGGGGACGGCTATCATTCGAGGCGACGCTACTTCGCACTGAACATCCTCGCGGAGTTGGACACACCCGGCGAGTGGTACGTCGACAAGAAGGCCGGCAAGCTCTACTTCTGGCCCCCCGATAGTGTTGACGCGGGCACGGCGATCATCTCTGTGGTGCAGGATCCGCTTATCCTGCTCGAGAACGCGTCTCATATCCTGCTGGAAGGCCTGACCTTCGAATGCTCCCGCGGCAACGCTGTTGTGATAAAGGGAGGGTGCGAGAACGTCGTCGCCGGCTGTGAGGTGCGTAACGTCAACGGCGACGCCATCGTTATCAGGGGCGGGGTGCACAACGGCGTTCAGTCGTGCGATATTCACCACGTGGGCGCCGGGGCAATCATCCTCGACGCGGGCGACCGACAAACGCTCGAGCCCGGCGAGTGCTTTGCACATAACAACCACATCTGCCATTACGCCCTCTTGGCCCACACCTACAGGTCCGCCGTGACTCTGAATGGCGTGGGCAATCGCGTCACGCACAACCTCATCCACGACGCTCCCCACGAGGGTGTCCAGGTCGGCGGTAACGAGCACCTCGTCGAATTCAATGAAATGCACCACGTGGTGCTGGAGACTGACGACGCCGGTGCGGTCTACATGGGCCGCGATGTCACCGAGCGAGGGAACGTTTTCCGCTACAATTACATCCATCACCTGGGGGGATTCGCGGGCATCGATTGGCGGGAGGCCACTGAGGGTGATTCCGCTCAGAACCCCGAGGATACAAGCTCAGATGGCTTCAGGTCGAGCCACGCCGGCGAGCTGAACGCGCTTTACTTCGACGACATAGCCTCCGGCTGCATTGCCTTCGGGAACGTCTTCTACCTTGCCGGGCGCGGCACGCGGATCGCGGGAGGAAGCGACTGTCTCGTCGAGAACAACATCTACGTGGAGTGCAATCCCTCGGTGGAAATCACGGGGCAGGGGCTAACGTGGTCCTCCGACTACTTCGACGGCAGGACCAGCACTATAACCGACAGGATGCGCGCGGTCAACTACGACCAGCCGCCCTACAGCGAGCGCTATCCGGAGCTGGTCACCTTTCTGGAAAACAACCCCGGCAGGCCCAAGGGCAATCGCGTCATCCGGAATATCTCCTTCGAAAGCCGATGGTGCAAGATTTATTGGGGGATCAGCATGGAAG
>JABMSA010000098.1 GCA_013202185.1 Planctomycetota bacterium | reverse complement strand
GTTGAAGGGGTTTATGCCTCTTCCGCGGGTTCGAATCCCGCCCTCTCCGCCATTTTCATCAATACGTACCGAGATGAATCTCGGGTTCGGGCCTGGCTGAGGACTGAGCGGTATGCGACTGATGGAACGTCACCCTGAGGCTTGTTGATTCGCCGCATGGCGAGGCCCCGAGTCAATTCATAGATCATCCTGCCGCTCCAGCCACCTCGGCCAAGTCGCGCCGTTGCTGTGGTGCCCCCGAAGGGGTCCATCATGCCTGTTAGCGTGTTTTTGCATCAGTGAAGGGACCAGCCCATGACAATCAGCGAGGATGACCGGGTTCTTCGGCTGGACATATCATTCAAGAGCCGCCTGGCACAAGCGCTTTTCTCTTGCATAAGAGTTCCCCTCGAGAGAGCCCTCGGGCTGAACGGGCTGAACAAGCTGTACCGCCGCGCCCGTGCAATCCATGACGATCGGCATTTCAGCGAGAAGGTCCTCGAGTGCCTCAACGTCACTTGGGAATTGTCGCCGCAGCACGTCGCTCGCATTCCTACCGCCGGGCCTGCGGTGGTAATCGCCAATCATCCGTTCGGCGGAATCGAGGGGCTGATTCTCGCCGGCGTTCTGCGATCGGTACGGCCCGATGTGAAGCTGATCGCAAACTACATGCTTGCAGCGTTGCCGGAAATGAACGACCTCTTCTTCTTTGTTGATCCTTTCGGACGATCAGACTCCGCCAGGACCAATGTGAAGCCGATGATGGACGCCATCCGCTGGGTGAAGAACGGCGGCATGCTGGGCGTTTTTCCGGGAGGGGCGGTTTCGCATCTCAGCCTTCGCAAACGCGAAATCACCGATCCTCCCTGGAGCGAAGCCGTTGCGCGCGTCATTCAGAAAACCGAGGCATCGGTTCTGCCTGTTTTCTTCCACGGATCCAACGGGCTGCTTTTCAACGTGCTGGGCCTGCTGCATCCTCTACTCAGAACCGCAAGGCTGCCCCGAGAATTCCTGAAGAAACAAAACAGCAACATCCTCATCAAGATCGGCAATCCCGTGCCCTTCGACAAACTCAGAAAACTCGAAACCAGCGCCGACCTGATGGCACACTTGCGGCTGCGCACGTACATCCTCGGCAATCGAGCGGACAAAGCCGGCCTGGCCCACGAAGCATCCCCGCCCGACGACACCTCGGGCATGACCGGTCACACAGCCGAGCCGGGCGTCGCCGGCCGATGCAGTACTCAGCCCATCGTCCCGCCGGTGGACGTCGATCTGCTCATCGACGACATAGGCATCCTGCCGCCCAGGCACACCCTTATGGAGTCTGGCGAATACAGCGTGCTCTACGCCAACGCGTGGCAGATTCCCAATGTCTTGCGCGAGATCGGCCGCCTGCGCGAAGTCACATTCCGCCAGGCAAACGAAGGCACCGGCGAAGCCATCGACCTGGACAAGTTCGACGATTACTACCTGCACCTGTTTGTGTGGAACAAGGTGAAGAACGAAATAGTCGGCGCCTACCGCCTGGGCCACACCGACAGGATCGTCCGCAAGCGCGGCAAGGAGGGCCTCTACACAAGCACGCTGTTCAAGTACAAGACCAGGCTGCCCAGGCAGATCTGCCCGGCCCTCGAGCTGGGACGCTCGTTCGTTCGCCCCGAGTACCAAAAAGGCTACGCCCCGCTGATGCTGCTGTGGAAAGGAATCGGCGCCTACGTAGTGCGCAACCCCCGCTACAAGATTCTCTTCGGGCCCGTGAGCATCAACAATCAGTATCACCCCACGTCGCGGCAGCTCATCGCGGCCTTCCTGCGGCAAAACAACGACCTTCCGCACCTCGCCAAGCTGGTCAAACCCAAGAATCCCCTCCGGCGCAAACGCATACGCGGCTGGAACCACAAGGCAAACAACACCGGCATCGAAAACATCAACGACATCGCGGCGCTCATAGCCGACCTCGAGACCGACCAGAAAGACATCCCGATCCTCCTCAAGCAATACCTCAAGCTGAGCGGCAATATGCTCGGCTTCAATGTCGACACCACCTTCGGCGACGTCCTCGACGGCCTCGTCCTCGTCGACCTCACGAAGGTCGACCTCCGAATGATCGAGCGCTACCTGGGCAAAGAAGGCGCGGCCACTTTCCTCGCCTACCACCGTGCGCTCCAGGCCCAGGGAGAAACCGGCGTGGCAGCCGCGCGATAAGCCGCGCCGACAGGCATGCGGCACAAGCAGAGCGCAGCGACGGCCGGCATCGGCCCCAGCGTTGAAACGCTGGGC
>JABMSA010000097.1 GCA_013202185.1 Planctomycetota bacterium | reverse complement strand
GCCGGCGGTTGAGTACACCCCCCAACGCTATGAGCACTATCATGACGGCCGCTCTTACGGCGGGCGGCCGGGCGCCGCTGATGAACACGTAACAAGCCACACACAGTATGACGACAATGCTTCGCACGCGCTCGGTCGTCCCGGTCATGCCTATGAGCAGCCACACTGCCCCGGCCACCATCCCCACGTGCAGGCCGCTGATGGCGAGAAGATGCACGGTGCCGCTCTGCCGGAAATTTTCTTCGGCCTCGGGAGGCAGCTCTTCGCGAGCGCCCAGCAGCATGGCGGCGAGCATCTTTCCGCCGGTGCCGTTGGAGGGCGCGGCAACCATCGATACCAGCCGCCGCCGAAGTGCAAACAACCGGCGCAGCACGCTGCTCTTCGACCGGCCCGTTCGATCAACGCCGGCCTCGCCGCCGACGTAGAGGATGGCCCGAATTCCGTGCCTGCGCAGGTACTCTCGATAGTCGAACTGAGAGGGATTGGTCGGGGCATTGGGAATCTGAATTTGCCCGGTGAGGATTAGCTCGTCGCCGTATCGGATGCCGGGATTCTTTGCGTATAGTTTCACCTTTGTCTTGCCGATGGCGGGGTGTGCGCCGGCGGCGGAGATGACAGCGTTGAGGCGCACGTCGAAGGCGGTTTCCCAGCGCGTCGTGAAGCCGCCGACTCTGAAGAGGATGGTGGGAGTCTTTCGCCGCGATGTGGGGTCGGAGCATACGTATCCGCGCACTTTCATGAGCGCACGCTCGTCGGAGACGATCTCGGCGATGTGCCCGGGCGGGAGGTGTTCGCAGTGGTAGTGATAGACGGCGCCGCCGGTGGCGCAGAAGGCGAGCAGCACACCCACAGTGGTGAGGGCGGCCCGGCGGAGGAACAGCCCGCCGCCGACAACGCCCAGCTCGGCCGCTGCGAGTGAGGCCCACGCCGGAAAGGTCACAGCACCGTAGTACGAAACAAGTATGCCAAGAATGAAGCAAGCCACGACCGCCACAAGCGGCGTCCGTTGCAGTGCGGCGGCACGGCCCGCCTGCAGCCGGGGGGGAGTGTCTCGGTGGGCCATCCTTGGTGCTGTGGTCCGTCGGGGCCTGTGATGAAGGATCAGTATTCGATAGGTTCGAAATCGAAGGTGGCGTCCCACTCTTTGACGTCGTGCAGAACGGCGCCGCTCTTGATGAGGGGGTCTTCGCCGGCTATTTCCCGGGCTTCTTCGAGAGAATCGGCCCGCAGGATCAGCATCCCGCCGGAGTTGTCCGACCATTTGCCCGCAGCGACAAATTTCCCGTCGTCTTTAAGCTTCTGGATGAATCCGCCGTACTTTGACGCCGCAGAGATCGCCTTGATCATGTTTGTGAGTTTGGCAACGACGACGTACATTCGTTCTGTTGTTTTCACCCGTTCTTCTCCTGCAATAATAGAGCGCTGTCTTTGCTCATATATCGACCGGCATATTGGGTATTAGCTTACAGAAAAGGAGCGGAATGTCAATACAAAAAGGGGCGGCGCTCCCTCCGGATATTGCGTGAACCGATCAGATGGCTGTTGGCATGCGGCCCTGAGGCTTGGTGTTTTCTTCGCGCTTCTCTTCACGTTCTTCTTCGGGATGCTGCTTGCCTTCGTTTGCCGCACGCCCGGCTTGGTCCATTACCTTCTTTGCAACGTATACTTCGGCGCCCATCTTCAGGGCAAGCGCAATGGAATCGCTTGGCCGTGCGTCGATCGTCACGGTGTCTTCGCCTGTTGCGATTTCGATCCTTGCGTAAAAGACGTTGTCTTTCAGTTCGGTTACGGTTACTTTTTGCACCTTGCCGCCAAGTTTGTTTATGATGTTCGAGAGAAGGTCGTGTGCCATCGGACGGGGAGTTTCGACGTCGTTCATGTAGCGCCAGATCGCGGCCGCTTCGGACTCGCCGACGAAGATCGGCAGGTATTGGGTCTTGTCGAGCGTTCTGAGGATGACGACCGGCGATTCGGTGTGGGGCTCGAGAACCACCGCGTGTACTTCGATCTTCATGACGGCCGCGTCGGGTTCGGGCGGCGCGCCCTGCTCCGGTTCCGCGCCGGCCGCGAGCATCGGCAAGAGAGATACGAGCATCGCGAGGGCCGTGAGTGTTTTGGACATTTGGCGTGTTCCTTTCCGGCCCTCGAGGGTTTGTGTCTCTCGGCGGTCGCTGAGGCGTTTACTTCTCGAGGGTCAACGCGAACATGTGTATCAACTCGCTTTTCGGCAGCGTGATGCTGCTGAGTTTTTTCGCAGGGTCGACGGCGATTTTCTGGATGTAGAGCTTGCACTGTGCGTCTTCGTTTTCGCCGGAGACGCGCGGCCAGGAAGCTATTTGTATTTCGCCGAAGGCCGGCTTCCCGCACCAGTCGGATATCTTCAGAGCCGCTACAGCGTCTTCGTCGCCGTAGGTAAGGACAAGCCCGGCCTTCTGGTCGCCGTCGGTTGCGGCGGCAATCAGGTGCAGAGCAGTGTAATTGCCTGGTGCAATCTTCAATGTCTGCCCGGAGGCGGTCACGACGTTCTTCTCGGTGTCGCTGACATCGGGCAGTTCAAACACTACCGGACTCGCCCCGAAGTTCTTCCTGCCGTGCGGCAGCTTGTCTGCCGGGTAGGCGTTGCCATAGCCGTCGAAGCCGTTGTCGCCGGCGGTGGCGCTGGCATTGAACGCGGCCGAGAGGTCGACCGGAACATAGGTGGCTTTCTTCTTTGTGCCCGCATTCGCCGGCTTCTCTTGCGCCTCTGTATCTGCCGGCTTCTTCTTCACCGGCTCGGGCGGCGCCTCAATCTTGTTGTCGTCAACTGACGCGTCCGATACAGAGGATTCGGCTGTCTCAGGCTGGGTGACGGCCCCAACGTTCGGCTGTTGCTCGTCGGATGAAGGCTCCGAGCGGGGCAAGCAACCCGCTATTGCAAGAACGATGATGACGGTCGCGAGGCAGTACATGCAAGTTGGATTCCTACGCATTTGAGATGTCTCTTTCATTGTTCCAATGGTTCAACAGTTTCAGGGTCAAGATCAGGTTAAACTTCATCAGGGCTTTCTATAGCTTTGCGGCTTCGGCTCGGAGGGCGAGTATTTTTTTTCTTTGCTTTGGGTCTTTGCAGAGCTTGAGTGCGATTTCGAGATTCTTAACGGCGTGCTTCTTGACTTCGGGCTTGCCGTTCTTGCACCATTGGAGGTAGGCCTCGCCGAGCTTGAGGCGTGCCTCGAAGTTCTTTGGCCCGAGGTTTATGGCCTTGTTGAGGATTCCAATGGCCCGGGGGTATTTCCGCTTGTCGAGGTAGATTTCGGCGGCCCGGAAATAGAGGGCGAGGTCGGGCCCGGGCTTGCCTTCTTCAAGCACGACTTTCAGCTCGGTCTTTCGGCCGGCGCGCGCCAGGATGCCGGCCAGCCATTTCTTGAGGTTGTTGTTGGGATATTTCTCGATCATTTCCGAGTAAAGTGCTATGATCCACTCCTGCATTTTGGCATGCTGCTGTGGGTTGCCCACATCAAAATAATCCTCGAAATAGATTTTGTCGAGCAGGGCTTTCATGAGGCCGCCGTATCCGGAGGTGTCTTTGCCTTGGGCGAAAGCCCCCATTGCGCTCCTGAGCGCGTCGCACGCTTCCTCGTGGCGCCTCTCGAGAATGTAATAGTGGGCGAGCTGGCAGTAGGCGGATACGTCGTGCGGGTTTTCCTTCAGAGTTTTCAGGAAGCTTGTAATCAAGCGATTCTCCATCGTCCCGACAACTTTCAAGGTCTGGCCTGGTGCAAGCTGCACCGTGTTCTTCCATGCAATGTAATTGGTTTTCTGGATCAGTATTTCGTAGGTGCCCGGTGCGGCCCCTATCCTGATTGGCGAAAGCCCGATCTTGTCACCGTCGAGTATGACTTCCGCATCGGAGGGCTGTGAGGTAATCTCGATGACGCCCTGCTCGACAGGGAGAAGCTCGACGTCAATTTTGCGCGGCTTTCCGCCCATCTCCACGGCCTGGCTGTGCGATCCGTACCCCGATAGTACCAACCGGATGGAATGTGGGCCGCCGTCAGGCAGCAACTTCACCGGGGTAACACCGGCGTACTGGTTGTCCAGAAAAACTGTTGCCCCGGCTGGTTTTGATCTGACGGTCAGGTGCGGCGTCGGCTGTACCTCGGGCGGAGGCGTACCGACCAGGAGATCGGCGATCTGATCCGAGAAAAGCCCGGCGGCGATGCCGATGGCGAACAATGCGGCAACGGCACAAACGATAATGAGCTTGCGCGAGGTGCCGCCGCGTGCGGCTACGCCTTCGGGCCCGAGCGTAATGAGCCTGATGGAGCATTTGCCGATGCCGATTACGTCGCCGTCTTTGAGGGTGCGGCTCCCTGTAATCGGCTTCGAGTTGACACGTGTGCCGTTCCGTGTGCCGTGATCTTCGATGCGAATGCCGTCTCTATCCCACCTGACTGTACAATGAACACGCGACACCTGGTAATCGGTGAGCATGATGTCACTGCCGGTGCCTCGCCCAATGGAGACCTCTTGTCCCTCTTTCAGGGCTACGGTTCTCTTTCGCCCGGATTGTTCACTGATTACTATCTGAACAGCCATTACACCCCCCTGCTCCTTGCGATTACTGCGAGAGAATTCCTTGGGGCTGAGCGTCCTCATCGAGATCCATTGTGAGTAGAATCTGATCCAGTGAGGCGCCGTCTTCCCTGTTCCTGATTTCGAGTGTGTGCTTGCCTTTCGACAACCTGAACTTCCCGTCCTTGCCTTTTATGTTTATCCACTGCCACGAGCGATACGTTCCTCCGCCTCCAAGCTTTATGATGGGTCCGTCGTCCATGACGACGTAAAAGCTGTTGCCGCAACCGTCGAGCCAATTCACTCGGGCCCAGAGCATGTACTTGTCCGACTCCTCGATCTCGAAATTGAATACTACCTTCCCCCTCAATTCTTCGGCCTTCTCCTTCTCGTCGTTCTTTCCGTTGTTCGCGTCCTTGTCCTCGCCGCCATCCTTGTTCACCTTGTCGGGAAGATGCACAAACTTCCCCATCGATGCGTGGTGGATCTCGGTTTTCTCCGGGGCAACGTCGTCGTCCTTGATGATCATGGGCGCTTCTATTTCCGCATTCTCCGCCTCGAGGATTATCTCGTTGCATTCAGGCAAGGCCAGGAAATCCTCCTCCTGGCCCGGCTCTGAATTATTGTTCGCTTGTGTATCGCCATTTCCGCCGCACGATCCCGCAAGTATCGGCAGTACCAGCAATGCAGCAATGCACAACGGAGAGAACTTCCTGGGTTTGGAGAGGTACATGACATGCCTCCCGAGCAGAGCAGATCATCAGTATTCGCAGACTAACTGTTCCTTCTTCCTCTATAGAACTATACCACAAGTGCGGTGAAAAGTCAACCCCTGTGCGCCGATGCGGCAGTAAGAAATCGTAAAGACCGGGCCGCACGCAGTGCACGCCCGCCTCAGAAGACGGCACGACGATTTGAACGTGGATGTTAACCCCTTGAACGGGTCTTCCACATGGCGACAATGAGTCGTGGAGGTCTGTAGTGCTTCGCAACTCTCGTTTCAGGCTGTTGGTTTTTGTCGTGTTGTGCCTGGCGTGCGCCTGCCTCGTGGTGCGCCGATTCACACGGGGCACATCATCGTCGGGCGAGGCGCCTTCTCGCTTCCCGCTGCAGGTGACGGTGCGGCATGTCGTCGACGGCGACTCGTTTGTCACTGCCGAACGACGCGAGGTGCGGCTGCTCGGCATAGACACTCCGGAGCGCGACGAGCCGTTCGCAAGGCAAGCAAGATCAAGGCTCGAGAAGTTGATCCTGGGCAAGCGGGTGTCGCTTACTTACGAAAAGAAGAAAGAGGATCGTTACGAGCGGCTGCTATGTCACGTGCGCATCGATGACGTGTGGGTCAACAAGCTCCAGGTGCGCGACGGCCTTGCAGTGGTGTATCTGATCCAGCCAAGCACTGCCTTCCGCTCGGAACTCGTCTTCGCTCAAAACGCCGCCCGTCGCGAAAAGATCGGCATATGGTCGCTGCCCCCTCCCTCCCCCGAGAAGTACTACCTCCGCTCGTCGAAGCGTTTTCGCTTTCATCGCCCGGATTGCAGGTCGATCCGAAAGACGTCTGCTCGCAACATGGTGAAGCTGCGAACGCGTGACGAAGCCTTCGATATGGGCCTGAGTCCTTGCCGCGATTGCCGGCCGTGACCGACCCGGCAAGCCGCTGCACCGGCTTGTGGGCAACCTGCCGGACGCACCCGCCCCCGGCCAGTGCCACCCGACGCCGATGGACTTTTTTTCGTGCGAATCGGAAAAAGCTTTCAACTTCGCCCGCAACAAAACGAAAAGAGATTAGCCGCGCGCGGCGCGCATGTTGCCGGGCCGCGCCGGCTGAGCTGGAAAAAGGACAGGCCCGAGCGTGTGCCGGGCAAAGGAGAGGAGCTTTTCGGTGTGCGGCTTTCCTGCCAAGCCGAAGAGGAAACCCGACTAAGAAGGAGGATGATATGAGGTTGCTGTTGTGCGTGTCGTTGTTGATGTCGATGCTCGTTGTGCTGGGAGGCTGCACGTGGCCGACCGGGCCAGTGATGGCTGGACTTGTTATCGACCAGAAAGGCCCCGTTGCCGGTTTCGACTCCGACGCCAAGGCAACGAGAGTCGGCAGAGCGAAGGCCGAGGGGATAATCCTGGTCGGTTACGGTGACGCATCGATCACCGCCGCCAAGCTGGCCGGGGGCATCACCAAGATCCATCACGTCGATTCTCAGACGGTGAACATCTTCGGCATCTACTCGAAGTACGAAACTGTCGTGTACGGTGAATGACCATCGGCGCCCCGATTCCGAAGGGGGGAGGCAGCTTATCACAAGGGCCTTGCAAAAGGTCACCGGAGGGCGGCACGGGCCAAATCGGCCGGCGCGGGCATCTGCCCGCCATGCCGTGTTGTGGGCGGCAGCGACGAGCATCATGATTGCGGGCTGTTCAACAGGTCTGCCTGCCGTTGATGCACGCCGCTTGGGCAACACCACGATGAGCGCCTCCCCTACCTGCAACTGGTACGGATCGAGCATTGATCTCAAGACCTACTGGGGCGATCAGGAAGTGTCGCTGTATGTGTCGGTGTACCTGCCAGACAACTGGCAACGGCCCGGCGACGGCACATGGTGCGTCAAGGCGCGAAACGGAGAGGGAAAGCCCATACCATTTGTCGGCGTTGTAAGCAAGGATCGCGATGAGGCCGGCAATGAATCGACAACGCTCGTTCCGCCGATCGACGAAAAGAAGCTGAATGATTGCCTGTATATAGTGATAGATCCGAACGTGACAATGGAAGGCGGGAAGATCAAGTGTGTGAGGCCCGTGGCCATTATGCGTGAGTTCCGCGATCGATCCTGGAAGTCGTTTCGGATCGAAATACCCCTGATACCGGAGCAGCGCTCGGAGCTGACGCCGATGCCGCAGCGGGTGGAAACGCTCTCGGTTCACTGAGGCGTCATTCAATCGTCAGCTTGATTTCGCCCAGGCTTTCGACGGCGTCGGTTACGTTCACCGGCTCGCTGTGGATCAGTGCCGCCCCATCGGCCGTTACGCGAAAAACATGAGGCGTCACCATCGTGACACTGCCGTCGCGGATGATCTGTTCGGTCACTTCGAGCAATGCCAGGCCGTTTTCATCGGTCGGTGCCGTCAGCGTCCTGCCGTCGTCTTCAACCACTACAGCAACGCCCGGCACGGGCTTGCCATTCTTTTCCACTTTCACGTGCGCCCGCCACTTCACACGAATGCTCCCCGTTGAGTTCTCGAAACGAACGTGATCCTTCTGAAAAATGCAGTCCACCAGCACAAGCTCGCCGGACCTCCACGCCAGGAAGACATCGGCCGTGGTGCCATGCAGCGACGAATTCTCGATCCTCACCGGCTTCTTCGTGTTGCCGAGAATATACAAGCCATATTTCCCGTCGGTTTCGAACCTGGAGTTCCTGATAGCCAGGCGGCTGCCGTCAACGCGAACGAGCCGCAGAGACGCGCCGTCGCTGAGGGCAATAACAACATTGTCCAACATCCCGGTCGCCGTTCCTTGTGAAAAAAACTGGCTCTTGTTGCCCGAGATGTAGAGGAACTTCGAGTTCCTGGCGGTGAGGGTGCCTTCGCATCGCACCGTGTAGCCACGGGTACAGAGGCCCGAGGTGATCGTTCGATGAGTGGTAAGGATTTCGGAGTTCATCACGGTGAGGCTCGCGTCGGGATCGATCCCGAGCGAGGCATCGCCGCACACGTTCGTGTCGAACTCGAGCGTCTCACCTTGCTCTTCGCTGCCGATGGCAAGGCTGCCCTTTCCAGTGATCAGCAGATGCGCCGAAGCCTGTGCCCGGTGCTCGTTCTCATCATATCTGAAAACATTGGGATCGTTGATGGCACGGTCAATGTCCGCGAGGCGTGCGCCGCGCATCGACACTACTATCCTGCCATCCTTGAGATAGATGTCGGGGAAATCCTCCGACCGCCCGGGCCGGCGCGCCATTATCAGCGCAACTGTCACAAGAGCAGCTATCACAATGGCCAGGGTCACCCACCGCAGTTGATTGCCGTTTTTCTGCATTTCAGAGCTTTCCCAACTTGCGTCCGCGATAATGATCGCGATTCAGTTGTCTTCATTGACAGTTGCACGCTTCTGTGCGGCGAGCTTCCTGCCGACCTTTACGGCGCTGTAGGCGACGGCCGCCACAAGGATTGCAATCACGCCGATCATGGCTGCAACGCTGCCGCCGAACGCGTCGACGAGGCCTGTGCTCGGCGCGCCGACGTTCACCTGCTGCCCCCCTTCTCCGAAAACATACACGCGGCCGTCGTATGAAGCCACAACAAGGATCTCGCGGCCGCCGAGCCTGGCTGCCGCCGCCGACGGCCACACGGTGTCGCCCTTCAGAAAATGCGACCACAGGAACTTCCCGGTGAACGCCCTGAACACGAATCGGCCGTCATTGAGGTTTACGATGTAAAGATGGTTGTCGAGGCATGGTATGGCTGCCACCGGCTCGCCGGCCAGGCCCATCAGCACCGGGCTGGCGGAGAAGTATCCGTAGCTGCGATATCGCCACAGCTTCTCGCCTGTGAGGGCGTCGACGGCGTGGAGGTTCTGCTGGTAATCGCCGAAGACCACCACCGCGCGCTTGCCCCCGTAATAGATGGCGGGAGTCGAATCCATCCACGTGCCCAAGTAGATGTCCCACACCATCTCGCCGGTGTCGGCATCGATACAGAATGCCGAGTAAAGCCTGCTGCCGAAAATCAGCAGTCTCCTGCCGGCGACTTCTCCGTAGGATACGCCCGAGCGGACATCGTATTGGCTGATGAATGGCTCGTCCCACAGGGGGCGGCCGTCACGAGCGGAGAACGCAAAGACAACGCCGGCGTCGTGAGTGACAAAGACCGCAGGCTCGTCCTTGACCTTTCCCAGGGCGGGCGCCGCAGACGTGCCCTTGCCGATCTCGGCCTTCCACAGCAGCGTGGCGTCGGCTGCATTGATCGCGTACAGGAACGATTCCTGCACGTTGCCTTCGCTCTTCTGATCATTTATCCACACGACAACGAACAGCACGGCGCGGCCGTCGACGTCGGCCACCATCGGATCGCCCACTATCGCCGGAGCCACGGTATCCGACCAAGGGTAGACCTCATAGCGCCAGCTCTTGCCGGGGGCGGAGTAAAGCTCCTGGCCCGTTGCCGGATCGAGCGCGTAGATTGTGCGGTCCGACGAGACGACAAAGAGCATCGGCTTGCCGCCGACTTCCGCGTAGCAGGGAGTGGCCAGCACACCGTCGCCGGTGGTATACTGCCATTGCTGCCGGCCGCTGAAAGCATCGTAGGCGTACACGCTACGGTCGTAGGATCCGACGATGACCAGGTGCTTGCCGCCGGCGCTGACCAGGCACGGCGACGAACCTGTTTGCCCGGCCTCATAGGCGTATACGTTTTTCGGCGGGGGCGACTTCCACAGCAGCCCGAGCGTTGCACTTGGGAAGCTGATGCCGCTGTTGCCGTCGCGCGCGGGATTGCCCGCAAACATCGGCCAGAAGACGTCCGATGCGGCATCGCGGTCATCCGATGCGGCATCGTCGCCGGCCGAAGCTCCAACGCAGAGCGCAAGCAACACGAGCACTATGATGCCGAAGGGTCGCGCGCGGTTCATGTTGCCTCCTCCGCAATGCGCTCTTCAGGGAAAGGATAGGGAACATCCTGCGTTTTGCCGGGGAGTTCGCTGACGAGTGCGAGGGCGTTCTCGGGGCACTCTCTCACACATTTCATGCAATAGATGCATGATTTTCGATCTCGGATGCCGCACTCTATGCAGTGCAGCGGGCAGGCCCTGGTGCACGAGCCACAGCCGGTGCAGCGGTCGTTTCGGTTGATCTGCCAGTAGGCCCGCGACGCCAGCAGCCCCATCAGCGTTCCCTCGGGGCACATGTAACGGCACCACGGCATCGTCAGCAGAATCGACAGCAGAAAAACCCCGCCAAAGCTCAGCAGCACCGGCCACTCCGCCGACCCCTGGAAAAGCAGGCACATCGGCCCAACGTGGAAAAGCTGGTACACGTATATCGCAACAATCGCCAGCCATATCGCATAGCGAAACTTCTTGAAGAATCCGTCCTTCTTCTCATCGCCCAGTACTGTCAGGACGATCAATACCAGTCCGAGCACGAAAAACACCATAGTATATTCGATGACCGAGTAAGTGCCCGGCTTTGTCAGGTAAAAAGCATACAGGATCGCAAGAAGGATCTGAACACCAAACAAGTACTTGACGATCAGAGAACTCCTGAGAAACGCCCCCAGCACGATCACGCCGGCCACCGCGATGAAGACCCCGCCGTACACTTTTGCAAAATGCATATCCGCCGGTGCCACCAGCAATCGATACAGCAGCAACCCGCCGTCGAAAAACAGTAATGCGCCGCACAGTGCCTCGACATACCATCCGCGATCAACATACGCGTGAAACCGCCGCGATACCTTCGCCACCAGCTCCTGCGCGTAACCCAGCGGGCATACCCAGCCGCAGAAGCTCCGCCCCACCACCGCCGCGAACGCGCCGACCGTGGTGAAAACAACCATGTACTTGAAAGCGGACAGATCATTGACACTCAGATCAGCCACGCCGAGAATCAGGTCGCGAGTCATACAGCCGCACGGGTGAATGCCGATGATGAAAGCAACCGCAGAGATCGTCTGCACCACGCGGCGTGTCCACTGCCGCTTCGGCACCACCCACATCAGGATCGCCGCCGCAACCAGCAGACCGGACATCACCAGGAACGGTGTGAGATCGTTGGCCGTATCACCCAAAGGCAGCCAGGCTCGATCTGCATATTTCTCTATCTTCGGCGTCTGGTGTGTTCCGATAGGGCCGCCGTCGGCGGACACCAACACGGCCACGGCCGTGATGACCAGCGTTACAAGTACCCTGACAATCCGACTACGCGGCGGACCGTCATTCTTGTCGGCGTTTGATCTCATGTCATGCTCCGCCTACGTGGAAGCAGTGCACGTCGTCGGGATCGAATCCTACCGTCACTGCGGCCCCGGCCGCGATCGGGTCCTGCTCGTATTCGCGGCGGCCGAGGTGCGCCGTCAGCAGCCGCCCGGCAACATCGATGATGACCCTGAACACGCTCCCCCTGTCTGAGACGGCGCGCACCGTGCCCTGGAGGGCATTGGCGAACGTCCTCCCACCCTTTGTTACAAGGTGGATCATCTCGGGGCTGATGCACAGCCCCACGGCGCCGCGCAGGTCAGTCGCGCTCTTCAACACAATACCGTCGATGTCTATTTCGGCGCCGTCGGCGCCGCCCGCTGCTCGCCCATTGAACACATTTTCCATCCCTACAAACCGCGCGACGAACTCGTCGGCCGGCCGGTGAAAGACGTCTTCGGCCGGCCCAAACTGCCGCAGCACGCCGTTGTGCATCACGCCGATGTGATCCGCCAGGATGCGCGCGGTGAGTTGGTCGTGCGTCACATGCACGGTCGTCGTGCTCATCTGACCGTGCATCTTGATTATCTCTTCGCGGAGGCCCTCGCGCGAGGGCGGATCGAGCGGTGCCAGGGGCTCGTCGAGCAAGAGGATTGGCGGCTCGATGGCCAGCGCCCGTGCGAACGCCACTTTTTGCGATTCGCCGCCGCTGAGGTTCTCGACGTCGCGCTCGAGCAGGTGCTCGAGGCCGAGCATCGCGGCAAGACGGTTGATTCGGTCTTCCTGCGCCGCCGCGCCAACCT
>JABMSA010000096.1 GCA_013202185.1 Planctomycetota bacterium | reverse complement strand
GTGGTGATCGACTCGGTGGCGGCGCTGGTGCCGCGTGCCGAGATCGAGGGCGACATGGGCGACGTCCACGTGGGGCTGCAGGCGCGGCTGATGTCGCAGGCGCTCCGCAAGCTCACCGCCGCCATCGCAAGGTCGCGCACGATCATGATATTCATCAATCAGATCCGCGAGAAGATCGGTGTCAGTTTCGGCAGCCCCGAGACGACCCCCGGTGGAAGGGCGCTCAAGTTTTATTCAGCCGTCCGCATCGACGTGCGGCGGATCGGCCGCATCAAGGAAGGCGAAGTCGTGGTAGGCAATCGCACCAAGGCAACGGTCGCCAAGAGCAAGGTGTCGCCGCCGTTCAAGAAGGCCGAGTTCGACATCATGTACGGCACGGGGATCTCGCGCTCGGGCGACCTGATCGACCTGGGCGTGCTGCACGGCATCGTCGACAAGATGGGCGCGTGGTATTCCTACGGCGACACCCGCCTGGGCCAGGGCCGCGAAAACTCGAAGGCTTTTCTCGAAAGCACCCCCGAAATAGCCGACGAAATAGAGCAGAGCATCCTTGAGAAGGTGGGCATGCCAAACATCAGGAGCAGCCAAAGCCTCAACGATCAACAGCCCGCCTCCGAAGAGCAGTAACCCGCTCCTTGCACGGGAGCGTTGGACACAACCAGCGAACATATATGAAAGCTCAGGAAATCAGGCGACGTTACCTCGAGTTCTTCGAAGCCCGGGGCCATACGGTCTATCCTTCGGCGTCACTGGTGCCGGAGAACGACCCAACATTGCTCTTCACCGGCGCGGGGATGAACCAATTCAAGGATATGTTTCTCGGCAAAGGCCGGCTGCCGTTCAAGCGGGCCGTGACCTGCCAGAAGTGCCTGCGCACCGGCGACATCGAAGAGGTGGGCGCCAGCCCGTTTCATCACAGCTTCTTCGAGATGCTCGGCAATTTCTCGTTCGGCAACTATTTCAAGGCAGACGCCATCAAGTGGGCGTGGGAATTCCTCGTCGACGACATGAAGCTCGAGCCCGAAAAGATCTGGGTGACCGTATACAAGGACGACGACGAATCGTACGACATCTGGAAAAAAGACGTGGGCGTGCCGGAAAACAAGATACTTCGCCTGGAGGCCGACGAAAACTTCTGGCCCGCCGACGCACCCGCCAAGGGCCCAAACGGACCCTGCGGGCCGTGCTCCGAGATTTACGTTGATACCACGGGCAAGGGCTGCGGCAACGAGCCGTGCGACCCAACCTGCGACTGCAAGCGGTTCGTCGAGATTTGGAACCTCGTTTTCACGCAGTTTGACCGCAAGGACGGCGGCGTGCTCGATCCGCTGCCAACCAAGAACATCGACACCGGCATGGGCCTCGAGCGAATGGCGGCCGTCATGCAGGGTGTGAGGTCGAGCGCCGAAACCGACCTGTTCGTTCCGATCATCCGCGAAGCCGCAAGGCTGCTGAGCATCACCTACGACAAGACCACGCCCGACGGTGCAAAGGTGCGCCGCATAGCCGACCACACCAGGGCCATTGTGTTTTGCATCGCCGACGGCGTGCTGCCGTCGAACAAGGGCCGCGGGAACGTAGAGCGGCGCCTGCTGCGGCGGGCCGTGCGCGACGGCATCGACCTCGGCCTCGACGAGCCATTCATCTGCAGGCTCGTGCCGATCATAACCAAGACAATGTCAGATGCCTACCCCGAGATCGTCGACCGCCGCGAAAACATCGGCAGAATCATCCGGATCGAGGAGGAGCGCTTTCATCATACCCTCGAGCAGGGAGCAAAGCTGCTCGACGAGATGATCGGCGAGCTGAAGGAGAAGTCGGCCGATACACTCAGCGGCAAGAACGGCTTTCTGCTTTACGACACCTACGGCTTTCCGGCCGACATGACCGAATCCGAGCTGGCAGAGCACGGGCTGAAGCTGGATCAAGCCGGATTCGAGCAGGAGATGGCCCGCCAGCGCCGGATGGCCCGAAGCAGCACGACGATGGGAGAGGTGTTCGACACCGGCCCTCTCAACGAAATAAAGGGGGCTATCGAGCCTACCGAGTTCGCCGGTTACACCGAAACCGGCCTCGATGCGAACGTGCAGGCGATCATCTCGGGCGAGATAGTGGCCGACAGTGCCGCCGAAGGCGAGGACGTGAGCGTTGTGCTCGACCGCACGCCGTTTTACGGCGCCTCCGGCGGGCAGGTGGGCGACCATGGGACACTAACCTGGGAAAACGGCGAGATGGTCGTTTGCGACACCCAACGCGCCGACGGCTTCGTGCTGCACATGGGCGAAGTGCGACGCGGAACGCTGAAAAAGGGTCAGGCGGTGAACGTGGCCATCGACAGCGACCGCCGCCTGGCGATACGCCGCAACCACACCGCAACGCACCTGCTGCACTATGCCCTCCGCCTGGTGCTCGGCAAGCACGTGGAGCAGGCGGGCTCGCTGGTTGCGCCGGGCAGATTCCGCTTCGATTTCACACACTTCTCGCCCTGCAAGAAAGACGAACTGAAGCAGGTGGAGCAGATAGTAAACGAAATGATCGTGCGCAACATTCCGGTAACCCCATACGAGACCTCACTGGAGGAAGCCAGGGAGGCCGGGGTTATCGCGCTCTTCACCGAAAAATATGGTGAGCGCGTTCGCGTGGTACAGATCGGCGACGTCAGCAGCGAGTTGTGCGGCGGCACGCACGTCGATCACACCGGCGAGATCGGGCTCATCAAGATAGTAGGCGAAGAATCAATAGCCGCCGGCGTACGGCGGATCGAGGCCGTTACCGGCTCGGCGGCGCTCGAGATATTTGAGAAACAGGCCGAAGTGCTCGAGCGCGTCGCCGAGGTGCTGGGCGCCCCGCCCGACCGGCTCGTCGAGCGCGCAACACGGCTCATGGCCGAGAACAAGGAGCAGAGAAAGGCGCTGGAGGCCCAGCAACAGAAATCAGGTGCCGATATGATCGACGAGATCATGAAATCGGCCACATCGATCAACGGCCACAAGGTCATCATCCGCGCGCTGCCCGGGTCCGGCATGAAGCAACTCCGCAATGCCGCCGATATATTTCGCAGGAAGGTGGACTCGGGTGTGATGGTGCTGGGCGGCTCGGCCGGCGGCAAGGCATCGCTGGTGGCGGCGGTGACAAAAGACCTAACCAAACGCATCAAGGCGGGCGATATTGTAGCCGGCATAGCGCCCATCGTCGGCGGAGGCGGCGGGGGCCGGCCGGATATGGCGCAGGCCGGCGGAAAAGACCCGTCACGGATGTCGGAGGCCCTCGAAAAGGCCGAAGAACTGGTGAAAGAGGCACTTCAGGGCGCGGCGTAGGGCCTGGCCGCCCGATTTCGGCCCGTCGGAGCGACCCGGTTTCGGGCGTGACAAATGACCGTCATTTCCTTGATAAATCAGGGCTCACAGCCTATACTAGGGCTTAGCAGGATTCGGTGGGGAAGCCCACGCGGCCCGGCTTGCCGCAGGCAGTGGCCATGGGTTATCCTTCATCACAAATGGAATTGTTGCCTGCGGGCGGGCGGCAGTCCGCGTCATTCGGTACGGCCGCTGGCCCGCTGTCCAACAGCAATAAATGCTATTCACGGCGCTCCGTAATACAAGGAGGTGAGCTGATGAAGAACCCGGACGAAGGCAAGAAGGCGTTCACCATGGCGGTATTCGCCGGCACAAACGGCGCTTCCCACGACGAAGACACCCGCTGCTTCGTTTGCGGAAAAGCCGCCGAGCGAATGCTTCGTTTCACCGATTTCACCAAATCGGATCCGCTCGAGATGCGCTGGTGCGCAAGCTGCTGGCACAACTACCTCGAAGCGGGCAAGCTCGAGAACCCGATGGAGCACCTCGGCGCCGGCGAGCCGGTGACGTCGGCGTTCCTGATTTCCGAGCTGAATCTAACCGAGCTGCCGCTTCCCGACGCGCTCGAGCGTCTTTACGGCGCGTGCGACATGATCAAGGGTGGCTGCGTTCACTGCAGCACAGGGCCCGTTCTGCCACTCGTGGGGCCGCTCAAGATCAAGTCGAAGCCTCTGGGATGCACGCTCGACAGCCTCCTCGGGCCGATCGGGATGCAATGGGACATCAGCCACGGGGTGTTGATGATCGCCCACTCCACCGAGGAGCTGGAGCTTCTCAAGCAGGCAGAGCTGGCACCGGCCGACATCTGAGCTTCGACGGCGGCTCAAGCAGGG
>JABMSA010000095.1 GCA_013202185.1 Planctomycetota bacterium | reverse complement strand
GCGGCGGCGGCGGCGGCAACCGCTGGTAAGCGGGTGTAAACCCCAATGCAACGAAACAGGGCCTCGCACCAATGTGCGAGGTCCTGGTTGCTTTCAAGAGAATCTGACGCGCCTTGTCTCCCAGTGTTGATAGCGCCGTCCCCTCCGAGGCTTCACTCCCCTCTCCGCGCCGGAGTCTCCCGTCGCGTGCGCTCCTGTGAAACCGGCCGGAGAGCCCAATGCCTCGCTCAAGGACAATTCTCGCTCGACAGCAGCAGCGATCTTCCTTTCGGGAGTCTGTCGAGCCGCTCAGCATGGTCTCTTTGCCAAGGATATTGGTAACGTCCCAAAAGTGGTTGGGGCCAGGCAATGTCAGCGTTGCTTCACAGCGAGGGCGGGAGCCGTTCAAGGGCCGGTGGGTTTTTCCCGGCGGATTCATGGAGATCGGCGAGCGCCTCGCCGACGCCGCCTCCCGCGAGCTGCACGAAGAAACCGGCCTCAAGGACGTCATGCTCGAGCCGTTCGGCGTTTTCGATGCGCCTGATCGCGACCCGCGCGGGCGCGTCATCAGCGCCGGCTACATCGGCCTGGTCTGCGACAAGGAAGTGGCCGCAGGCGGCGACGACGCTGCCGAGGCACGATGGTTTCCGGCGTCGGCCATGCCCGACCTGGCCTTCGACCACGAGGCCGTGCTCGAGACCGCGCTCGAGTGGCTGTCGGCAAGGCTCGGCGTCGACACCGAAGAGCCCGCCTGCTTCCTCACGATGACGCCCGAAGAGCGGTCCGCACTCAGGAGATGGCTCGCCGAGACCGTGAGGCCCCGGCGGACCGCTTCGTAGGCCGCAGCCTGCATCTGAATCGTCCTGTCCCTCCCGGAAACTCCGTCCTTGTTGATTCCACAGCACTCACGTTCCTTGTTCACTCATTCCCGACCGTCTACCGGGCGCGCGTTGGCTCGACCAGAGCATGAACTGCGCCCGCCGTCGCTGGGACAGTCCGGAGCTCCGGCAGCCGCTCTTGGTTTTTGCGCGCTCAATTTCGTGCATACATTCGTCTATACTGTAGAGCCATGGCATAATCTATCGACGTCGGGAAAGGAAATTGGTTGTCGGGCAGCCAAGATGAGAAACTCGTATTGGCCGCGATGGGCGGAGACGCGGACAGCTTTCTGACACTGTTCCGGCAGTATTACCCCGCAATGGTCACGGTTGCGCGTGCTGTTCTGTGTGATGGCCACCTTTCCGAAGATGCGGCCCAGGAGGCCTTTGCCAAGGCATGCACAAGGCTCGACAGCTTGAGGAGTCCGAGCTCCTTTGGGGCGTGGCTGACGGCTATTTGTCGTAACGAGGCCAGAAGCATGCTCCGCAATACTCCCAAAGCGATGAGCTTGGGTAACCGGGATGTGCCAGAAAAGGTATGCGAAGAAAATCCCGACATCGATGTTGTTCGGCAAGCCATTGGAAAGCTGCCGGTCGAGGCTCGCGAGCTCCTGTATTTAAGATATCGCAACGAGTTGAGTTATGAAGCGATTGCGGAATTGCTGGATACGACGCCACAAGCTGTACACGGCAGACTTCAGCGTGCCAGGCGGTCCGTGAAAGCTTACGTCGAACACCAGCGGAATCGGAGGCTGTCATGAAACCAGAACAGGATGACAAGATGCTGGAAGAGATGATCCGGCGTGCCGTTGGCTCTGAAGACGCTCAGTTTGACGCCGGTAGTTGGAAGGAGAAATATCGCCGGGAAGTGGCATTGCTTGAGTCCAGAAACACACTTGCCGCCACTACGGGACACCGCAGGTGGCGAACATGGAGATCAATAATGGACAAGAGATCAATCACGATAGCCGCTTCGGCAGTTGTCGCCGCAGCGATTGTTGTCGCCGTCATCATGTTTGCTTCTGGCGGCGGCTCAACTGTCGCCATGGCAGATGTGATGGAGCAGTTGCAGACGAAGTGCTACGAGTTCGAGATGGAAGCCCGGACGGTGGGCGGAGACGTCACAACCGTCAAGGGCATGGTGCTCGAGCCCGGCAAGATGCGGTTGGAACAGCGTGGTGGCGGCTCTGGCACGATCGTTAGCATCATCGACGTCGACTCGGGGCAATCACTGATCTTGTTCGAGCGTTCCAAGGGCGCTTTTCGACCCGACAGGAAGAAAGTGCTGGGGCTTGGGATTTTCAGCTTCCCTATGCTGCCGAGCCGGTCGATCGAAGGCCTCTGGGGCCTCAAAGCCGGGGACGAGGTCGCGCTTGGCAAGAAAAACATCGACGGCAAGTCCGCCGAAGGGTTCCGAGTGATACAGACGTATGAAGGGTATATCCACACGATCACGGTATGGGCTGATGCGAAGACTCGCCATCCGTTGGAAGTTGAAATCGCGTGGAAATCCAGCGAACAGGAAAAGGCGGTCCTGGAACTAACCCTACGCGATTTCCAGGTTATTGCCGAACCGAACACGGCTCTGTTCAGCACGGAACTGCCGGCGGGGTACACCCTCGCCAACAGTCAGACACTCGAACAGCTTACAGCAGAACCTGACACAACCACTCCCGCGACCGAAAACACGACGGCCCAGGCCAAGAAAGTTCTGGATGCGATTGCGCTGTGGGCGGAAGGGAAAGAGCAGAAGGCCATCGAGCTTCTTGTGGCTGTTGACTGGACTGAGAACATTCGGTTCGGCCGGGAGCATTACATGTTCACGATGACGGAGCGACAGTACATCTCGCTCGTCTGGGCAGATCAGCAGAAGGTGATGCCCGAGATCATACAGCAGTCCTCACACTGCCGAGCAATTGCTCGAGAGTTGGCGGAACTCGGGCGGAAATCCCGTGCCTCCAAGAACATCGGCCAAGCAGAGAAGTATTTCTCCACGGCTGTCCGGTTGGGCCAATTGCTCAACCGTGACGAAGAGATGATCATCATCGTCCGGCTGGTGGGTATAGTGACCCAGACAATCGCCTTGCGCGAGTTGTCATCGCTCTATGAGGAATTGGGGGAAATGCAGAAGCTGCAGCACACCCAAGCCCGTATAGGCCACCTTGAGGAGCAGCGGGAGAAGATAAGGGAGAGCGTCTCCGGGCGGTAACCCGATAAGAGGCACAGGTGTCTTGCCGGATGCAGTGCAAGCACTGCAAAGCATTGCATCCGGTTTCTCATGCGCCCAGCACATACGGGCCAGGCAGAACACTCCGTGGGGCCGCCTGTCCCTCCCGGAAACTCCGTCCTTGTTGATTCCAAAAGACGCCCGTCGACTCGACCGGAGCATGAACTGCGCCCCCCATCACTGGGATAGTCCGGCGCCCTGTCATTGCTTTGGTGGATGGTGTTTTGGGGAGGGACACCGGAAAACCAGGGATTGAATGTTCCCTGTAGGACGACGTCAGTCGCTCGCTGGTTTCGGTTCCTGGCGTTATGAGTGGCGCTGCGCCGAGCCGCCGGGCATGGGATGGCCTTGCGACGAACCAGTCCGTGAATCCTGCGCATGCCGCGATGGGCCTCCCTCGCTGTCAGAAAGATGGGTCTTCCTCGATGTTCGGTACCACCACGGCTTTCGGCAGAGGCTTGATGAAATCTTGGCGAAGGCTGTAGGTGTATGCCCCCTGTGTGGGAACCAGCAGAATGTCGCCTTCCTCGATGCCCTGTCCCCAGTAGCCGTAGCCCCAGAGGTCATGCGGAGTGCACAGCGAGCCCATGACATAGCAGGGGTGTTCGGTTAGGCCCGGGCGCGACAGGTTGATCACCGGGAAATAGTCGGACTCGAAACGTTCCCAGCCGATGGCGTTCGTGCCGCCGTCGGTAATGACAAGGTCGTCGGCCTTCCTGTCCACAACGGTCAAGAGGATGTGCATCACATCGTTACAGAGCCACCGTCCCGGCTCCGTGCAGATGCGGCAGCGGATGCTCGGAAACAGCTCGGCCCGCACCGCCTGCCCTATCTGGCGGGCGAATTCCGTGAGGGGAGTGGAAGGGAGCCTGTAATGCTGCAGGGAGGTTTTCGATGCCGGCGGCGCCACCTGCAGCAGAGGGCCTGCGGGCGTTCCTGCGGCCTGGAGCCACTCCCCTTGCGGCGGCCAGAATCCTCCTCCGATGTCAACAAACTCGATGATGGAGCGAAGCTCGGGCTTCAGTTCGCGAAGGGCCGCTCCCAGCCGTCCGATGAACCGCACCTGGTTGCCCGGCTCGAGGTTCCAGCTCGTGTGGAACTGCAGGCCGCGCAGCAGCACGTGGGTGCATTGCTGTGATGCCTCCAGGAATTCCGGGAGATCGGAAAGCGGTATGCCGAACTTGCGCCACAGGCCGCGTTCATCGGTGGTCAGGCGCACTCCGGCGCGGATGTGGGCTCCGCCTTTGGCGGCGACCTGCTCGAGCCGCGCCAACTCGCCGAAGCTGTCCATCAGCACCGTGACCCGGTCGCGGTTGAGCACTGCCATGGAGAGTTCGTCTTGAGTCTTGCCCGGACCGCTGAGAAGGATGTCGTCGCTGCCGCACTTCAGGGCAAGCTCAAGTTCGCGCCCGCTGGATGTATCGAGCCCCAGCCCCGCCCCGACCAGTGCCCGGGCAATGGCCGGGTGATTATTGCTCTTGACCGCATAGTAGACGCGAACATCCGGCAGCTCCCGCAGGAAGGCGGACCTGAACTGCCGGGCGCGATCGAGCAGGACCTGTTCGTCTATCACATAGAGAGGCGAGCCGTGCTCCCCGCATGCCCGCAAGAAACGGTCTCGCCGTTCCAGGAACGACTGCACGAACGCATTCAGCTCCCGGCTGTCGAGGAGGGGCGGCTGCCGCTGGAGGAGTTCTGCCGCGGCTTTCAGGAGGGCGTCGCGGTCGAGCATCGTGGCATTCCTGTCTCGAGGTCGAGCATGGCAGCGATTTCCAGGCACTCTTTTTCGATGGCGACGTTGCCCGAGGGCTCGAAGATCACGTGTCCCAGGATTCGCGAGTTATAGTCTTCGGGCGGAAACACAATCCGGTAGCCCGGGCGGCGTTTGAGGTGGCACTCCAGCACTCGGCGGTCGGCCTGCAGGGCGGTGGCGTCGATATTCCGTATCACCCCGGCTTGCTCCGCAAAGAGGCGTAGTCCCACCAGGCGTCGCCACCGCGCCGGTCGAGGTACCGTCACGGGGAGTCCTTCGGCAAAGTCAAGCGTACATGCGAGGACGTCCAACCCACAGCTCCTCAGCAGCAGTGGAGGCAGGCAGTCGCCCCCCGGCCGTGGAGCCATCTCGATCATGACGGCCTTGCCTTCATGGACGATGAAATCCAGCATGCAGATGGCCCTCTCTATACCAAGGGTGCGGGCCGCCCCGGACAGTTGGGTGCGAAAGTCGTCGAGCGCGATTCCTTCCGGGAGCCCCGCAGGTACCAGGTAGGCCAGTGTCGTGCCGAAGGTCTGCACGCAAGCGGATACCTTCCTGGCAATGCGGATGACGTCCAC
The DNA here is from genome assembly GCA_013202185.1 of Planctomycetota bacterium. GTDB lineage: Bacteria > Planctomycetota > PUPC01 > JABMSA01 > JABMSA01 > JABMSA01. The sequence goes on along the minus strand of JABMSA010000095.1, from coordinate 526 downwards.
GCGGCCGCGATCGATCACGAAGTCGCAACTGTATTCCTCTCCGTCGACGAACTCCTCGACGGCACACACGAGGCGGAGATCAGCCCGATCAACACCGGTGGCGCCGGGTCCGTACATCCGCACGTCGGGATGCTGTGCCAGCCTTGACGTGATCGTTGAGAATGCGCTGGAACAGTCGTCTGCTGAGTTGCACAGGAAGATCAGCTCGCTGCCGCTGCCGGTAAGGGGCTTGAGCACGACGGGGCGCCCGAGGCGGTTGAAAAACTGCACAGCATCGGAAGCGCTGCCGACAAGCCCGACCCGCGGGCAGGGAAGCCCCCCAGCTTGCCAAGCCCGCTTACAGGCATATTTGCTCCTGCAGGCCGCCACGGCACGGGCTGAGGGATACGGCAGAGCCAACTCAGCCGCGATCCGTGCCGCGAGGGGCATCGATTCGCAGTCGAAGCAGGCGATCCCCGTCGGCTGTATCGCCCAGCGTGCCAGGTGCGCCCGCAGGGCGGCAACCGCCCGCCCGGCGTCGCCGAGG
>JABMSA010000094.1 GCA_013202185.1 Planctomycetota bacterium | reverse complement strand
CTTCGGCGACGGCAGCCCGACGGTGAAGGTCCAATCCGACGCTGGCGCCGATGCCCACGCCAAGGACGGCTACGCGGTCACGACGCACCACTTTGAGCAGCCCGGGCGTTACCTCGTCTCGGTCCGGCGGACGAACCCCCGCGGCGAAACCGGCACGGACCACCTCGACGTGCTCGTCGAGCCCCGCTGATCGCTTTATCTTGTGTTACAGAAGTGCCCCGTTTGACGGTCCCGCAGCCACAATCCAAGCGGCACGCCCACGGACTGCGGTCCGTGGGGATAGCCTGTGATACTCTTCCGGACACTTGCCTCTGCCGATCGTTCCAGCTATGGTGTCAGTCAATCCTCCCGGTGAGGTCTTCGCCAATCGGCACGCGTCAACTTTGGCCCAAGCAGACGGAGGCAAAAAACAATGAACTTGGCTATTCCGACCTGGATCGCGGGGCTTCTTGCCTGTGGCATGGGGGTGGCGCTGCTGGGCAGCGTGAAGGTCGCCCTCTCGCGGCGGCTTCAGATCGACGAGGCCCGCCTGGGCGGGCTCGTCTCGATGTTCGGCTTCGCCATGATTCCGGTGATGCTGGTCATGGGCTTTCTGACCGACCTGCTCGACAAGCAGGCCGTGGTCGTTGCCGGCTCGCTTCTGATGGTTGCCAGCCTTGTGCTCTTGTCCCGTTCGGGCAAATACTGGCATGCCTTGCTGGCAGTGCTTCTGCTCAGTGCCGGCTGGTCGGCATTAATCAACGTGCTCAACGTCGGGATGGCGGCTGCTTTCGGCGGCGAGCCGACGTTCCATATGAATTTCGGCAATTTCTTCTTTGGGCTGGGGGCCTTTCTGACGCCGCTGATCATCGCAACCCTGCTTCAGCGCGCCGGCTACACCTGGGCGGTCTTGGTGTGGGCCGGGCTGGCCCTGCTGGTGGGCGTGCTGGCTCTCTTCATGGACTTCGCGGGCATGTTGGAAACAGTGGAGAAGGGCGCAACGGCCGAGGGCGGAACACCGGTTGGCGCGCCGGAGTTGGGGATCGGCGCGCTCTTGGTCGATCCGATCATGTGGTTGACGGCCTTGGCGCTCTTGTTTCACGCCCCCATGGAGGCCACCATGGCGGCCTGGGCCACGACGTACCTGGGCGACAAAGGCCACTCCGAAGGGCGGGCGGCCACCCTGTTGTCTGGGTTTTGGCTGGCGTTCATGGGCTCTCGCCTGGCGACGGCCTTGCTCGTCGCAAAGTTCCCCTTGCCGCCCGGCGGGAACACGACCCTGATCATCGTCCTCTCGCTCTTGTGCATCCTCGTGTGGGCCGGGGCCGTGTTCAGTCCGGGCCGGGCGGCGGCCGGGACAATGGTGGTTCTGGCGGGACTGGTATTCGGCCCCACCTTCCCCACCATCATCGGCGTTCTCATGGGCCACGTGAACCAGAACATCAGCCCGGCGCTCGGCGGTCGCGCGGTCGGGTTGTTCTTCGCAATCGGCGGCATCGGCTGGTCGGTGATCCCCATGTTGATTGGCGCCTACGCCAGCAAAACGAGCGTCCAGCGCGGTTTCCTGATCGCCGTCGCCGCGGCCGTGGGACTGTTTGCGACCGCCCTGGCGTTGCACTTCACGGCAACTACGTGAGTCTGTAGGGTGCGTGAAGCGCGCCGCCATGTGCCCGGTCGGTGCGTTTCGCGCACCCTGGGAAAGGAGCCGATTATGCCGAGCACGACGATCTTGTCCATTTGCTGCACGCTTCTAATCGCTCCCGACATCGCAGAGCTGCCGGATGCCGCGGAGCTGAAAGTGAGCGTCGAGCGGAACGTGCCCGCCGAGATGCGCGACGGCACGATCCTTCGGGCCGACGTGCACCGCCCCGACCGCGGCGGGCCGTATCCCGTGCTCGTGATGCGGACGCCCTATGGGAAAGGCCGCAAGTTCGACCGCTTCGTGAAGGCCGGCTACATTGTCGTCGCCCAGGACGCCCGGGGCCGATACGCCTCCGACGGCAAGTGGGAGTCGTTCCTCCGGTTCCAGACCCACGACGCCGAGGACGGCTACGACACGGTCGAGTGGGCCGCCAAATTGCCCGGGCCGAGCGGGAAGACATCCTCGTCTACCAGAGCGAGCCGTTGACCGAGCGCATCGAGGTGACGGGCAACCCGGTCGTCGAGCTTTACGCGGCCTCGTCGGCCCCCGACACCGATTGGTTTGTGCGCCTGATCGACGTCGCCCCGGACGGCCTGGCACGCGACGTTTCCCTGGGGCTGGTTCGGGCCAGGTATCGCGAAGGGCTTGACAAGCCCAAGCTGCTCACCCCGGGCGAAGTGGTCAAGTACACGATCCGGATGAACGCCACGTCGAACGCCTTCCTGCCGGGCCACCGTCTCCGCCTGGACGTGACCAGCAGCGATTTTCCGAACTATGACCGGAATCACAACACGGCCGCCGAGCAGAATGCGGATGGGGTGCTGAAGACTGCGGATCAGACGGTTCATCATGGCGGCGAACACGCAGCCAGGATCATTTTGCCTTGGATAGGAAACGACTTGCCGATCGCCAAGGTAAGAGAGTTGTCACAAAAAACACAAGAAGCACGAAGAGATTGAGAAGTCCATTATCGTGCCTTTTTGTGTTCCTTGTGGCAATTGAACCACGATACGGTTGCCGTCGATCGCCGCTTCCACTGAATCAAGAAGACAACCATGACACACACCAAGTCACCTATCTCGTGGTGCGACAGAGTGTTGCCGAAAGCTCTGGCCATGTGGTTGCTCGCGGCCGCCGTTTTCGCAGCAGAGGACGCCAAGCGCCCGCCCAATATTGTGCTCATTCTTGCCGACGATCTGGCGTGGGCCGATGTGGGTTGCTACGGCAGCACGTTCCATGAAACGCCCAATCTGGATCGGCTTGCCGCCGAGGGGATGCGATTCACCAATGGCTACGCGGCCCACATGAGCTGCTCGCCGTCGCGTGCCGCTCTGATGACGGGGCGTTACCCCGCACGACTGAAGATCACGGCGTTTATTCCGGGGCCGAGGCTGAGCGGGAAGTATCTGCCGGGGAAGATGCGGATGGAGCTGCCATTCGAAGAAGTCACTCTGGCCGAAGTGCTCAAAGAGTCGGGTTATACGACGTTGTTTGTCGGCAAGTGGCATTTGGGCGACGCGCCTTACTT
>JABMSA010000093.1 GCA_013202185.1 Planctomycetota bacterium | reverse complement strand
TAGTGCAAGTTATGCATTTCGTAGTAAGTCCTGTGTTTGCAGGGCATCAGGGCCTTTCCGGCAATGGACGCGGGGGGATATATGGTTTCTGTATAAAACACCTTCATCTCTACTCTACAAATCGTCCACAGGACTCTTGACGCCCTTGCCGCCACGGTTCAGAACATGCGTATAGATCGTCGCCGTCACGTCCTCGCGCCCGAAAACCTCCTGGACAGCTCCGATGTCTGCTGCCGGAGTCCATGCTGACATCCATGACAGTCTAACGCAGGCATCAGCGGAATTGCAAGGGTTTTTCCGCGCTCATGGGCCGGCAGCAACTCACTTGGAGCTTGCAGGCTACGAGGATCTGCCCACGCCGAAGGGTCGTCGCAACGTCCGACAGTCCGAGGCAATCCTCTCCGCTGGCGCTGAGCGCTCGGCCTTCGAGGGTGGCCACGGCCTCGTGGCATCGCTGGGCGCAGCCCGGCCCGTCAAGAACTCGGGGCTCTTTTCCTCCATTCCTCGATGCGGACGGCGAGCGCGCTTGTCCGGATGCGGTCTTTGAGTCTGCGAGGCCAACAAACTCCCCCTGAATTACAGGAGCGACTTCGCAACATAGCGGAGAGCATGAGAATACCCTGCCGTGATGGTAGCGTTATCGCAGGTGAGACCTTGCGGGAGCCAAGGGGCACGACTTGGTCTGAGAGGCCACCCCACGGCACATTTTCACCCGCGGTGGGCAAACAGGCTATCTTACCCCTCAGAAAGCACGCGAGGCTCTGAATACGCAGCTACGCCGCCATTCTGGGCGTCAGAATTGATTCCACGGGGGTGTCCCGACCGCTTGGCGCCATCCACTGCGGGCTCAGTTGTCAATTCGGTGCCGCGTTCTTCGCTTCCTGGTTTCGCAGCGCTGCGTCCTCGTGCGCGTAGATGCGACCGAGCAGCCGGCCGCGTAGTAAGGCCCGTGCAGTCCAAACCGAGGAAACCGGAGAAGCGAAGGCACACCAGAGAAGGTGCCTCTGAACAAGAAGCCATCCAGCCAAAGAATGACGCGGGTCCTGACTGTGCCAGTGAACGAGGACATGCTCCACGCTCAGGTCGAGTCAACGGGCGCGCGGTGGACGATCAGGGATAAGTGAAGCAGGAATGTAAGTGTTATAGAATCAACATGGACGGAGTCTTCGGGAGGGAGAGGCGCTCTGAGTCAGTTGCTGCCGCCGCACGACCGCTGAAAAACCCCTTGACATTCCCCATGCCTGTGTTAGAATGACATGAACATCAGCATGGACTCCGGCAGCAGACATTCGGAGCTGTCCGGGAGCTTTTCGGGCGCGAGGACGTGACGACGATGATCCACACGCATGTTCTGAACCCTGACGGCAAGGGAGTGAAGAGCCCAGTGGATGTGCTCTGAGCCTCGGGGGTGGCGCGTGTTATGAACTCAAATGCCAATCGGTGGCCATCGAAGGATGGTGACAATGATTCAGGGCCTGAAACAGATCGAGTACCGGCGCTGTATGATCGAGTACGGTATTGGCGCCAGCAAACGTTCACACGACATCGTGGAGTTGTTGGGCAAAGGTGAAAGGGGGTCGTCATGAACAAGATTCTGTACGTGAAGGGCTCGCCAATGGGCGAGCTGTCCAGTTCTATAGCTGTCGCCTCCTCGTTTGTGAAGGCGTACCGCGAAAAACACGCGATAGAGGTTGACACCTTAGACCTTTTCGCGGATTCGCTGCCTGAATTTGATCGCGCCGCCGCGAACGGCAAGTACGCGCTTCTTCACGGTGGAGCCGTTCAGGAAGAAGACGCAGCCGCTTGGCGCAAAGTCGAACAGGTGATCAGGCGTTTCAAGAATGCCGATAAGTATGTTTTTTCTGTCCCTATGTGGAACTTCGGCATTCCTTACCGTCTGAAACAGCTCCTTGATCTGGTGATCCAGCCGGGTTCCACGTTCTCGTATGAGCCCGGGAAGGGATACAGTGGACTCCTGACCGGCAAGAAGGCCTTCGTCATATACTCAAGAGGCGGGGAGTATACGGCTGATAGCGGCGCTGCCGCCTATGACATGCAGAAACCGTATTTCGAACTCGCTCTGGGCTTCATGGGAATATCGGATGTTGTCTCGGTCGTCTTGGAGCCGACTCTGGCAGGCGGCCCTCAAGTGTCTTCCGAGAAACTCCAGATAGCCATCGCCAAGGCAGGGAAACTCGTCGATGAATTCTGAGATCACGCCACGGAGTCGAGAAGAATGTCGAGATTGTAGTGCATGCAGGCTCGATGCAGGAGATGGGGAGGGTTGCCGTGTCGTGCGGCGGTCCTTCTGGCTCTGGTCAGCGGGTGTGGCAGCGCTTATAGCAATGGAGGCGCAACAAATATGAGTTCTAAAGAGCGAACCGGCGTTGTGACGATGGAAGGAGCAGCGCTCACCTTGCTAGGGCCGAAGCTCGGGATCGGCGATGCGGCCCCGGATTTCCGGGTGGTGGATGCTGGATTCAAGGAAGTGAAGCGCTCTGACCTCACGGGAAAGCCGCTTCTTATCAGCGCGGTGCCTAGCCTGGATACGGGTGTATGCTCGCTGCAGACAAAGCGGTTCAACGAGGAGGCCACGAAACTGACGGGCGTGGAGGTCCTGGCAATCAGCCAGGATCTGCCATTCGCGCAGAAGCGTTTCTGTGAAGCGGAGAAGATCGGAAACATCCGGGTCTTGAGCGATCATGTACACCGGGAGTTCGGATTGAACTATGGCGTGCTTATCAAGGAGAACGCGCTCTTAGCGCGAAGCATCTTCGTAATCGGCAAGTACGGAACACTTCGCTATGTAGAGATTGTACCGGAACTCACTCAGCATCCGGACTACGATGCGGCGTTGTCGGCCGCTCAAGAGACTGTTAAGGAATGAAAACTGACAGGGGACGATCGACCACGGGCAATGTGAAACATCGAAAGGAGAATGCCAGATGACGACAATAGGCTTGAAGTCAATAGGATCTGTTCTTCTGCTTTGTCTGTCCCTTCTCTGTTCAGGGATTTCGTCAGGAGCCGAGATCAAGGACAGCGAGTCCGCCTCACACGGCGATGAGGCGGCCAACTACCAACTAATCGAGACGTATGACCAGCCTGGTTTCAGGGTGATGCAGTTCAACCTGGCCGTTTTGTCGCACTACTCATACGTCCTGGTCAGTGGGAAGGACGCACTCGTCGTGGACCCTGGCCGTGACGTCGACGCCTATCTTGCGGCCGCGGAAAAGGAAGAACTGGCTATTCGCGGAGTGTATCTTACGCACTCCCATGCCGATTTCGTTGCCGGTCACATGGAAATGGCGAAGGCCAGCGGTTGTCCAGTCTACGCCAACGAGAAGAGCAGGGTCGGCTACAAGCATGATCCGATTCGCGAGGGATCGGTCATCGAAGTGGGCGAAGCAGAGGTGCGCATCCTCGAGACGCCTGGCCATACGCCGGACGGGACGTGCGGCGTGATCTGGTCGCAGGGCAAGCCGCGCCTCATGTTCTCCGGCGATACGCTCTTCCTGGGCAGTGTGGGCCGCCCGGACTTGCTCGAAGGCACGATGTCCGCCGCCGAACTGGCTGGCATGGGTTTCGACACTTGGAATAACAAGCTGTCGAGACTTCCGGATGATGTAATGGTTTTGCCTGCGCATGGAGCCGGATCGCTCTGCGGAGCGCACCTTCGCGACGAGCCCAATACCACCATCGGCAAGGAGCGGGCATCCAACCCCTATCTCCAGCATAAATCCAAGGGTGCCTTCGTGGCCGCGGTACTCGAAGGGCTTCCTGAAGCTCCGCAGTACTTTGGGCACAATGCCGCGATGAACAGAAGAGGCCCTGATCTTGTGGACTGGAAGGCTCTGCCGGAAACGGTTGCCGCGGACCGGGAGCTGATGGATATCTCGAAATTCAACGTAGTCGATATCCGCGACGCGCGGGAGTACGCCACGGGACACATTCCCAATTCAATTAACATCGGCTTGCGGGGCCGTTTGGAGACGTGGGTTGGCATCATGGTGCCTTGGGGCGCGGACTTGGTCCTTTGCGGCAATGAGGCCGAACTGCGGGAGGCAGTCCATCGACTGCATCGCGTGGGGTATGCGGCCAAGGTTGTGGAGATGGACTCGTGGAGGCAGGCCAATCTGCCCCTGAACAGGAATGAGATGATCACCCCTGCCGCACTGCACGCAGCCATGCAGCGTGAGGACGCGCCAATCGTTGTTGACGTCCGGCTGCCGAGCGAGTGGGTGGCTGTACGCATCGGCACGGTGCTCAACCTGCCGTTGAATCGCTTGGGGGAGTTGTCGGCCAAGCTCGATCCCTCCCAGCCGGTTGTTGCGGTCTGCAACTCGGCCTACCGATCGAGCATGGCAGTGGGCGTCCTCGAGCGGAAAGGGTTCAAGAATGCAAGCAGCCTGGAGGGTGGTAGCGAAGCGTGGACCAAAGCGGGGCTTCCCGTGTTCGAGGCGGCGAAGATCGGCAGTCCTGCTTTGGGCGCGAAGAAGGTCGTGCGTCTTCCCGACAGAGTATCGGCTGCCGGACTTCAGCGCCTCATGAAAGACCTGCCTGGAACTTTCGACCTTGTGGACATCCGGCCACCGGAGCAGTTTGCGGACTACAGCCTGCCGGGTTCCCGCAACGTGGATATTGCTGACGTTTTGGCTAACCCAGTCTATCTGACCGGAGCGGGGCCGCTTGTCATCGTGGATCGGGACGGATCACTGGCCATGGCTGTGGGGGGCATTCTCAGTCAGAAAACCGAGCGGCAAATAAAGGTGCTCTACGGCGGTCTTGAAGACTATTGGAAAGAGTCCCGGTTCGGCCAGGCCGGGAGCGGGGAATCGGGGGCGCCACGGGGGACGCCCGCAACTCCGTCACCGTCGGCCCCATCCAGTCCGGCTCCTTCCCAGCCGGAACAACCCAAGAAGAAGAGCGCGGGGTGCTGATCATGGGAACCAACCAAGAAAAGTACATGAATCCATACCTTGCCGGGGTTCTGCTCGGCCTCGTTCTTCTGGCATCGTTCCTGGTCCTGGGGGCGGGGCTCGGGGCATCTTCTGGCATCGCGCGGCTCGGCGCTTTCGTCGAGGGGTGCATCCTCCCCGGCCATGTCCGGTCGACCGATTACTTCGGGAAGTGGGGCGAGAATCCGCTGCGTTACTATCTCGTCTTTATGCTAGTTGGTACGTTTCTGGGCGGACTTTTCTCTGCTATCCTTGCAGGGAGGACAAAGATCGAGGTCGAGAAGGGCAAGAGCTTTTCGTCGCGCAACCGGCTTCTCCTGGCCCTTGGCGGCGGCGTGATCGCAGGATTCGCCAGCCGCCTGGCTCAAGGGTGCACGTCGGGCCAGGCGTTGACCGGGAGCGCTCTGCTGCTCTCGGGAAGCTTGATCTTCCTTGTCTGCATCTTCGTGGGCGGTTATGCTGCTGCCTGGTTTGTAAGGAGGCAGTGGCATGATTAAAACGCTCTTCGGATTGGACCAGCTCGGCACGCCTACGGCCCTCTTCCTTGCGCTTCTGCTCGGCCTCGCGTTCGGCTTTGCGTTGGAACGCGCGGGGTTCGGCAGCTCACGGAGGCTGGCGGGCATCTTCTACTTCCGCGACATGGCAGTACTGAAGGTCATGTTCACGGCCGTGGTCACTGCGATGCTGGGACTATCGTATACCGTGGCCATGGGCTGGATCGCCATGGAGCAGGTGTACCTCATGCCCAGCGTTTACGGCGCCCAAGTCGTGGGTGGCCTGGCCTTCGGCGTAGGCTTTGTCATGAGCGGCTGGTGTCCCGGTACGGCGGCCGTGGGCGTGGCCTCAGGCAAACTCGACGCCTTGGTCTTCCTGTGTGGAGCAACACTGGGGAGCGTTTTCTTCAACGAGCTTTTTCCGATTATCAGGCCGCTCTATGCATGGGGTGACAGCGGTACATCTTTCGCCTTCTCCTCGCTCGGGATGAGCCAAGGCGGATTCGCTTTCCTCTTCACTCTTGTCGCCGTTGGATGCTTCTGGGGCGCAGAGTATGTTGAGAAGCGGGTGGCAGGAACTGGCGCGTATTTCAAGACACGCTTCCTCAAAGCGTTCAGCCTGGCGTTGGTCGTGCTCTCGGCCGGGCTTTTAATTTTCGTCGGAGAAAAGACCGGCCCCGAAGGGTCGGCCGCCAAAGCAGGGATGAATGAGAAGGCGCTGCTCCAAGCCATTGAGTCGGCGGAAGATCATATCGACCCGGAAGCTCTTGCCGACAGAATGGTGGCCGGCGAAGAAGGGCTGCTCGTCATAGATGTCCGTCCGCCCGCCGAGTATGCCGGATTCCACTTGCGTGGGGCCGTTAATGTGCCGATCGCGGAACTCGCCGCCCACTTGGAATCCCGAAAGAACCAGGGTGCGGTTGTGCTCTACTCCAATGGCATGACACACCCCGCGCAAGCGCGCGACTCTCTCGCACGCGGTGGTCATCGCAACGTTTACATCCTTACCGATGGGTTGGGGGGGTTCATCGATCAGTGCCTGAAGCCGGCGAGCCTGCGCGATGAGCCTGTTCCGCAGTCCGTGGCCGCGAAGATCGCCGCCTGGAGGGACTACTTCGCCAACCCGGATGCGCCGCCGGCGCGTCCCGTCAAGGTGGAAGCTCCCAAATCATCCCTTCCTGGCTTGGTGGCTACCCAATGGCTCGCGGAAAACCTGGGCCGAAAAGGTCTCAAGGTCATTGATGTTCGCGACCAGAAGGAGTACAACGGAGGCCACGTACCCGGAGCGCTGGCGCTGAACCCCGAAAGTGTTCGCGGGAACGTGGAAGGTTTGCCGTCCATGCTTCTCCCGCCTGGGCTTCTTGGCTCCAAGCTCTCGTTGATGGGAATCGAAGCAACGGACACGGTCGTGCTCGTCTATTCGGGGGACAAGCTTCGTGATGCGACGCTTGTTGGTATGGCCTTCGAGCGACTCGGCCACACGGGCTACGCGATTCTCGATGGCGGCTACGAGAAATGGATTGCAGAGAAGAGGCCTACTGGTACGTTGTTGCCTGTGGTGCGTCGCTCGAATTATTCTGTTAACCCCGGCGCGGATACCTTTACGGTCGATAGTCGTACAGTGCTGGCCGAGTTGAAAGGTGGGACTATTATCATAGATGTCCGCCCTGCGGGCTATTTCACAGGCAAGAAGCGAGATGAAGCCCGCGGCGGTCACATTCCCGGAGCGGTCAATCGCGATTTCACTCTCGACCTCGCGTCTACTGGAAACGGTGCAAGCGTCAAGCCGACGGAAGAATTAGCGGCGGCCTATTCCACGCTTGTCCCGTCAAAGGACAGTCCGGTAATCATCCATTGCCGGACCGGACACCAGGCAAGCCAGACCTATTTCGTTATGAAGCACGTGCTTGGCTACCTTAACGTGCGGTGGTACGATGCGGGTTGGACGGAGTGGGCTGCACGACCGGAATTACCCGTTGAGCCGTAATTCCCTCAAATGCTACTGCCTGCTCTCGAGGATCTTCGGTGCGGCGATGGGCCGAAGGACCGGCGGATCAGGGTGTTCATTCAGGCCCAAGATGCTCTCTTGGATGTCAGGAGCGAACCGCAGGAGCACGAGCACCTGAGTAACCCGGGCTCGTATGGCGCCTTCCCGGCAGATGGGAGGTGGACTACCATTGCGGCGCGTTCGGGCGCCAACCCCGGCGACTTCTTCCGTCGGTGGAAAGAGTGCGAGAAGCCGTGCTGTCAACGTTCGACAACAAAGCCACTATGATCGCTAACAAGATGCTTGCCAAAGAGTGTTGATTCTACACACTCACGCGGCGCATAGTGTGCGTGCGCCCGTAGGCGTCGCCTACGAGAACAGAATCGATGCAGCGCGCAAAGCCATGTTGGCTACGCACCGGGTCACATTTCCGCGTCTTCGGCTATTCCTCTATCAGGCGGAAGGGTCATCACCGCTTGCAGGTCGGTACCCGAAATGACAGGGATCATGCTTTGTGCGCACGCATGCAGATTGCGGTGGGTCCGCAGCCGCTGTGATGATGCGCACGCTCAGCGTTCCTCTTCGCTGGGTGATACTTCCGCGGGCGGTGAAGAGCCAAGCCAACCCTTGCGCCGGAAAAAGAGGAGCATGACAACGGCGATCGTTGCCATAAGGATCAGCGCGGACCGGTAGCCCCACGTCCAGTTGAGTTCCGGCATGTTCCATCTCGAGGCCTCGGTGTTGAAATTCATTCCCCAGACCCCGGCCAGGAAACCCAGCGGGATGAAGATCGTGGCGATGATGGTGAGAACCTTCATTACCTCGTTCATGCGGTTGCTGATGGTCGTCTGGTAGATGTCCAACAGGCCTGAGGCAATCTCTCGGTAAGTCTCAACAGTATCGATGATCTGTACCACATGGTCGTAGCAATCCCGCAAATGGAGTCGTGTTACGTCGCTGAACAACCCCAAATCTTCGCGCATCAGGGCATTTGTGACCTCACGCTGGGGCCAGATGGCTCGGCGCAGGGACAAGAGGCCGCGCTTGGCGGCGTTGACGCGAGCAACGGTACTGCTGTCCGGCGTCGAGGTGACCAATTCCTCCAGTTCCTGAAGGTGTTCTCCGTACCGTTCCAGAACTGGGAAGTAACCGTCGATTACGGCGTCCAGCAACGCGTAGGCAAGATAGTCGGCTCCAGCTTTCCGGATACGCCCCATCCCTTTGCGGATGCGGTCACGCACGGGGTCCAGACAGTCGCCCGCCCGCTCCTGGAATGTCAGTACGAAGTTCTTGCCGAGGAATAGGCTCACCTGCTCCGTGTCGAGGTGTTCCTCAAGGAATGCCATGCGTGTCACGACAAACAGATGCTCGCCATATTCCTCCACCTTGGACCGTTGAGGCACGTTCACGACATTTTCGAGCGCAAGAGGGTGAACGTTGAACAGTTCGCCCATACGGGTCAGTGTATTCCTATCGCCCAGTCCGTCCACGTTGACCCATGTCACTGGGTTCAGCCCGATGATTCCAGGAAGATCCTCAAGATCATCAATGTCTCGCTCCTCAAGGCCGTCCGGGCCGTACGCCATCACTCGCACCGTCGTGGGAGGCGCCTCCGGGTCGATCTGCAGCGTCCCGGGCACGGCGCCGACCGTTCGTCGGGGAATCTTGCGTGTTCGCCTTCTAACCAGTTTCATGTCTGCTCCTTTCAGTTGACCGAACGCATCGTGTGGATGCGCTCGACGATCCAGCGATCGCCGGCCACAACACCCGACGCCGGCACAGACCGACAGCCCCCCTTACTACGCGGTGCATAATATGAGCTACACACCCCTTCGCGGAATAGCGCCATTCGGCTGTTTGGATAGTCTGCGCGTGTAGTGGCCCGGGAAACTGTAGTGCAAATTACTGACTCCGTAGTAACGTAAATCGATCCGCCTTTTACTCGCTTGAGCGAGACTCGAGTACCGGTGTACTGAAGCTGAAGCGTTCGGCAGCTCCCGGCAAACAGCATGATTGCAGGCAGATAGGACACCGGTCCGCCTCTCGCGGAACAGATAGGTGCAATCGCCGCCGTCGGGGCGACCGAAATAGAGCTCGTCATGTCACGTGATCTTGAAGAGCTACACGCTTGCCTATATCGCGCGATAGCCAGGTTCGCTCAGCCGTGTACAGCGATATTGTAACACTCAGGTGGCACGGGGTCAAGGCTTTTTTTGGTTCTTTTTTGGTTCTTTCTGCTCCTTCCGGTCCTATTGTGGCTGCTGCCCTATAGGATGAGATGCGGCTGGTCTTGCTTTCGCACCTGCCGCGGGGCTCCTCGTGCATCAGGCTTCGCCCGGGGCGAACACGGCCACGCCCGAGCAGACGATTCGCCGGCGCTCGTAAGCCGGCTGGGGAGTTTTGCGCTTGAATCCAGGGTCCTGAGGCGGTTATAATCCTTGGGTAAGTAACTTTCTGGGCGGCGAGACAAGAGTCTGTGTGCGTCACGAAGAAGAGCATGTGTGGTTAAAGGAGAACCGCGTGAAAGGGAACGAGAAGATCATCGCGAAACTGAATGATCTGCTTGCCGACGAGCTGACTGCTATCAGCCAGTATATCGTCCATTCGGAAATGTGTGCAAACTGGGGATACGAACGCCTGCACGACGCGGATGAGAAGCGCGCCATCGACGAGATGAAACACGCTGAGAAACTCATTGGAAGGATCATCTTTCTTGAAGGCAAACCGATTGTCAGTGACCTCAAGCAAATCCGCATCGGCGCCGACGTTGAGTCGCAGCACAACAACGACCGGACGGCCGAGGACGGCGCAATCAAAGCCTATAATGACGGAATCCGGTTGGCCACCGAAGCTGGAGATAACGGTAGTAGAGAACTCCTCGAGTCGATTCTCAAAGATGAAGAGACTCACATCGACTGGCTTGAGGCCCAGATCGACCAGATCAAACAGTTGGGCACACAGAATTACCTGGTCGAACAGATTGGCTAAGTGCGGAGGCAGTTCATTCGCGCCCGAGGGGCGATCCGTGCAGACTTGACGCGTCTTAAGCGCGCTCTGGTGAGTTCGGGCGCAGCGCTTTTCCTGCGTTGCGTCGGCGCTGGGTGAAGTCTGCTGCAAGCCCGGAAGCGTTGCCTGGCGTGAGCTTAAGCGCCTTGTCTGTGCCAGTGAAGGCCAGAGAACGGTCGCGGCACGGTTTTTACGTGTCGTGCCTTTTCGTGCGAACATACGCGACGCGAAAGCATCACACACCACTTTCCCGCGGGCCTGCAATGCATGATTCTTGCAGCGAAAGGAGATCGCAATGGTTGTTAAAGTCATCGAACTGCTCAGCACGTCACCCAATTCCTGGGAAGAAGCAGCTCAGAACGCCGTGACGGAAGCCACGAAGACGATCCGCGACATCACCGGAGTAGATGTCATCGGATTCAAAGGCACCGTAAAGAAGGGGAAGATCGTCGACTACAAGGCGCACGTCCGGGTGGCGTTCACCGTCGAGTGACACAAGCTCTGATGGCCGACGTGTAGTCGCAGCTTCTGTTTGCTGCTGGCGACGACCGCGATCGGTTTTGCTGCCGGCCTACTGCTGAGGACTATTGGAACGCGCACCGCCCGCAAGAAGTCGCAGGAGTAGGAGGTCGCCGCAGGGTGTGGCTGGTAGGGAGTTGGCCAACTTGGATCATCAGTACACACGGATCCGTGAGCGATGGGCGTGCGCCGCCGACCCGAGGCGCTGTGCTGTTCTCAGAATGCCTCTTGCCATCCGGCTGGCAGGCCGCCTGGCGACGTGCGGGCCACCCTGCATTGCACACCAGGTGGAAGCACACGTCAGCCGGCAAGAGAGGGTCTTTCCCTTGAGCAGAAGCGGCCCAGAAGAAGGGGATCTACCATGAAGGCGACGGGACATCATGAGCCTGCCGATGAGAGACCCGAAGTGCCCAGAAAGGCGAAACGGCGCTTGCTGAAGAGGCTCGGGCTTGTTTTTGCCGCAGCCACGGTTCTGTCCTTGGCTCTTGCGGCGTTGCTGCCCTTGTACTCGGATCTCTTTCGACCGCTCCTCGTTCGAAGCATTGGCGAAGCTATCGGCCGGAGCGTTTCTCTGGGCGAATTGCGCGTCAATCTTGTCCATTCCAGGGTCTGCCTGAACAGCTTGAGCATCAGGGATGAGGACGGCAAAGAAGATATCTTGAGCCTGGGGGAGGCGGAGGTCGACGTGTCGATCTGGCCGCTGCTGTTCGGACGCATTGATGTTCAATCGGTTCGCCTGAGGGGCGTTTCCGCTAGTATCGTGGTGGACAAGGAAGGAAAGAGCAATTTCCAATCCATTCTGGACCGACTGAGAGCAGGCGAGCGGGGGAAGACACCGCAGGAGCTTCCCAAAGTGTCTGCTGAGCTGCATGTCTCGGACGCCGAGTGCCGCTTCTCCGACCAGCGCATGGGAGTCGCCTTTACCATGCGCGGATTGGATTTCGAGTGCCGCGCAGACGATCTGGAGAATATTCGGTACCAGTTGCAGTGCGGCGCTGTTGAGTTTCAGGCTGATGGGGAGGAGAGACCCTCCGCCAGCTTTGTGGCCGATTTGCGGGGCACGGCCTCGCTTGTAGTAGTAGAAGGCCAACCGTCTGTATCGGCACGGGGGAAGTTCCGCCTCGACAACGCGCGTCTGCATGGTGTAGGGAGTACGGATACCGACGAAGGGTCGGTTCGGCTGGACTACGACGTATCGCTCAACGCCGCACGGGGCGCACTTCAGATCAAAAAGGCGACCTTGGAATCGGACTATGCGCTCTGCACACTCTCGGAACTCTATATCGGGGGTTTGGACAAGCTGCATGAGCTCGTGGATACATCATCGCCCACTGCGGGGCCAACGACCACCAACGCTGCGAAGTTGGGCGTGCAGGACTGGCGTGGACAACTGGACTTGAAGGTGGATCTCAGCCGGATCAACGCCGACCTGGGGAACACTATCGGAGCGGCCACGGGGTCTCTGGTGGAGCAGCTCGGCGGCGAGCTGGAGTTCCACGCGGAGCTGACGAGTCGGTCTGCTTCCACCCTAACCTTCAGCAACTGGATCAAGGGGAGCAACCTCTCGGTAGAAGGGCAACTGCAACCCACGGACTCGCATGCCGCTCGGCCTTACGGGATTAGAGTGAACGAAGTATCCGAGAAAACAGAGATAATGTTTGATCTTGCGGAGATGAGGTGTTCAGCCAACGGAGCGCTGAGCGTGACTGGACCTGCAGGGGAAGATTATCCTCCGGGGCTGCTGAGTATTCGATTGGATCTCGCCGATCAGGATTTCAGGGTGGGGCGGGCGCCATCTGTTGGTGTCGGCGCTCTGAAGATACGTCTTGCTGTTGATCTGGGCGCGCTGAGCCGTGTCACTAATGACATTCGGCGGGCGCTCGGCTTCTTGCCGCAGTACGCCGATATAAGGGGCACTGTGCACCAGGAGTTCGAAGTTTCCGGCCCGCTTGACCGGCTGAGCATCAGAGGGCGGGGGCGGGTGGAGGATATGGTTGCGTCGGTGCCGAGCGGGCCGGCGCGGCCGGCCTCGGCAGGGGATGTAGTCGTGGACGGGTTCGAGTGGTTCAACGACGTGATGGTTTGCGTCAGCGAGGGGAAGCTGCGTCGAATCGAGTTTGGGGGTGCGCCCCCGAACATGACGCTTGGTGTCCGGAGCCCGGCTCTCAAGCTGGGTATCAGTGGAGCAATAGGCGAAATCCAGGCCGACCCTCCCGACTGTCGCTTTGAGAACGTGGCGCTCGACGTCGAGCTAGCTCGTCTTCCCAATTGCATCCTCGACCGGCTCAGGCAGACCGGGCCAGGCCTCGATGTTACTGGTCGTATCCGCGGCAATCTGACGTTGGGCGGGCGGCTGAATGCCCTGGAGATATCGGAGAATCTGGATTATGCGGGAACGGTTACGGTCAAGGGCGGCCGCGAGCCACTCGACGGGAACACACTCCCGATTGATCTGGGAATCCAAAGCAGCCACGCAATGATAATCGAAGGTGTTGCGAGTTTGCTGACAGGCGAGGAGCAGCAGGAATTGACTGCCGCACTGGGCGTGGGCGCCGATTCCGCGCCGCTCGTCAGAATCTTGCATGGCGACGAAACGGTGGTTGAAACGTATCTGGCGGGGGTGGTTCGAAATCGGGGCCGATCCATCGATATCCCGTCGCTTCAGCTGCGGACCATCGTGCGCGGAGCGCCTTTGCAGAGGGCGGTGCCAGTTGATGTCGTGGCCGCCGGCGATAACACTATCAGGCGTGCATTGACGCAGGATCTGTCTCTCGGCGGAGAGGCCGTTCTAACGATAAAGGCCGAAGGAAGCACGCAGAGGGAGATCCGGATGGACACTGAAATCGATATGACCAAGCTGACGCTTCGCTGGAAAAACGCCGAGCGCCAAGTGCTGGTAGACAAGCAGCCGGAAGTGCCGTTGGGATTGAGGGCCGCACTGGCATATGGCAGCGATGGAGGATCAAGCCGCCTTGTGGTGCAGACGCTGGATGCACGCGTGGGCGACGTTGTGGTGAAGGGCTCGCTACAGGTTGATGAGCACCTTTCGCTATCGGGCGTGCAAACGGCTCACGGCGGATACCTTCGCATTCCGCTCACCGACCTCAAAAGCTTGGTCCGCACAGTGCCGTTGCTTGCCAAGATGGTGTCGGCGGACTCCACACTGGAACTCGCATGCGAGGAACTCGCCGGCAACTGGTTTGAGGGCACGCTGCGGGGGAAGCTGAACGCGAGCGTGGTCATCCCTGAGCTGTCCATTCCGGAACTTGCCCAAGAGCAACAGCCGGCAAAACCCACAGTAGGGAAGGTTATCATCCTCGAGCCGCATAAACCAGCGCCGTTGCGCCTCAATGAAGCCACTCACCGTATGCTGCAGAACCTGGAATTGGATGTTGGCCTGACGGTGGGCAAGGCCGTGCTTGACGAATCCAGCCGCCTCAAGGATGTGGAATTTCGGGCCCTCTTCAACAATGCCCGCCATGATAACCACCTGGCTCTCACTGTAAGGGCGAACGCGCATTCGGACAAGGCAAACTCGGGTCGCGTGGAGCTGGCTTTGGAGGGCAACTTCGACTCCGGGATTGTACGCGACTTCGACCTGAGTGGCAGAATCCTTGACGGCCCGCTGATCGGCACGCGGTTGTCGGGATGGGTGCAACCTGTTGAACTCGGTTCACTTCCTACCCTGCATGCCCAGATCCTGATGCCCAGGCTCGATGTCGATTCCAGTCTGATAGACATGCTGCCCGAGCAGTACGCCGCCTTGGCCCGCAAATTCGCCGTCCGGGGAACCCTCAAGGGCGAGGGGGTCGTGACCCTCGGCGACGACGGCAAGCTCTCATACTCGATGGGATTCCGCTGCTTCGACGTCGGCTGCGAATCCGAGATGCCGCCGCTTTCGGTGGGAGCGGTGGCGGCGTCAGTGCACATCGATGAACAGCGCGTGCAGTGCGGCTCATTTGCCGGGCGGATGTGGGATGGAGCCATTTCGGGCAACGCGATCCTCCACTTCCCGCGGGAGCTGCTGGCTCCCCCCACCTTCGAGTGCCACCTCGACCTCGACGGCGCCTCCCTCAAACGCATCGCAGCCAAGCTCGGCGACAAGGCGAGCAACATCAGCGGCAGGATGGCGGTCTTTCTTGACGTTCGGGGCGATATCGAGAACATGGGATCGGTCAAGGGACGCGGAACGGTCGAGATACGAGAAGCGCGTCTGTCCGAACTCCCACTGGTCGCCGGCCTTGTGAACTTATTCAGCCTAAGCCTGCCGAAAAAAACGGTTTTTGACAAAGTGGACATCAGCTTCCAAATCAGCGGCGGTGCCGTCCGCTTCAGCCAAATCCTTCTGTCCAGCGACGCGATCGAGATCGCCGGCACTGGCGAGGTCTCCCTGGATGGCGAGGCCAACCTCGTGATGGCCGTCGCCACGAGCGAGCGCAAGCGGAAAGGCATCCCCATCCTTAGCGATGCGCTTACGCTTGTCGTCCGAGGTCTGCAGCAGACCATTCTCCCTCCGGTCCACGTGACCGGTCGCATATCGGAACCTACTTTCAAAGTCATGGCCATGGAGCCAATCACGAAGCCATTGAAGTCGATCATCGGGCTGATCCCCTTTCTACCAAAGCCTGAGAAGAAGGGTGAAGTCGAGGTCGAGTGGTAAGCCCGTTAACTGACCTGCCTGGCACAACGTCACACGCAAGGCCCACACGCATAGTCTGTGGGACCACGACATTGGAGACTCGGCAATGGACTTTGAGCAACCGGCGTCAAGCCAGGGAATAGGCCCGCTGCCCCATGACAGTGGAACGTCCTTTCGCGTGTGGGCTCCCAATGCCGAAGCCGTTTACGTCATCGGTTCGTTCAATGGGTGGTCCAAGAAGCAGCATCCTCTCTCGCGTGACAAGGCCGGCGTATGGTCGGCAGACGTGCCGGGGGCCAAGCCCGGCGACGAATACAAGTACCGGATCGTGGCAGGCGGCAAGGAGCTACTCCGCAATGATCCTTACGCGCAGGACCTCACCAGTTCGGTGGGCAACTCGATCATACACGATCCGCGCTTCGACTGGGGCGACGACGGCTTCCAGGCGACCACGCTTGACCGGATGGTAATCTACGAGATGCACTTGGGGACGTTCTGCAAAGGAGCGGGAGACCATCCGGGGAATATTGAGTGTGCCGTGCAGAGGCTGCCGTATTTGCGCGAGCTCGGCATCAACGCCGTAGAGCTTATGCCGGTGATGGAATTTCCCGGCGCGTATTCGTGGGGATACAACCCGGCACAAATCTTCGCATTCGAAACGGACTACGGAGATGTGGCGGGCTTCAAGAGCTTCGTGAAAGCTGCCCACGAGCACGGGATTGCGGTGATACTGGATGTAGTCTACAGCCATTTCGGCCCGAGTGACCTCAACTTGTGGCAATTCGACGGATGGTCTGAGAGCGGGAAGGGCGGCATCTATTTTTACAACGACTGGCGTTCGCAAACGCCCTGGGGCGACACCAGGCCGGATTACGGGCGACCCCAAGTGCGGCGCTTCATACGCGATAACGCGCTGATGTGGATTGAGGAGTACCACCTGGACGGCCTCCGGTGGGACGCCACGGCGTTCATCCGCAACGCACATGGTTATGAGGGCGACCCGGGCAGCGATATCCCCGAGGGCTGGCAGCTAATGCAGCGGGTCAACAATGAACTGAAGGCCCGCCGCCCCAACGTCATCAGCATAGCCGAAGACCTCCGCGATAACGCCTACATGACTAAGAACGCGAAGGATGGCGGCGCTGGATTCGATGCACAGTGGGACGTTCGCTTCGTGCACCGGATCCGCGAGGCGATCGTTTCAGCCGACGACACTGCGCGCAATCTGGACGCCGTGCGCGATGCCATTGTCCATCGCTACTACCTGGATGCGTTCGAGCGCGTAATTTACACGGAATCGCACGATGAGGTGGCCAACGGAAAGGCGCGCGTGCCGGAGGAGATCGCCCCTGGCAACGCCGCCACGTGGGAGGCCAGGAAGCGATCCACCCTTGGGGCGTGCCTGGTCTTCACGGCGCCCGGCCTGCCTATGATTTTCCAGGGCCAGGAGTTCCTGGAGGACGACTGGTTCCAGGACAAGGACCCAATCGACTGGTCGAAAAGGGAACGGTTCGCCGGCATCTTGAGGCTGTATCGGGCTCTGATACGGCTGCGGCTGAACGGCGACGGTGTGACCGCCGGCTTGTGCGGCCAGGAGGTGAGCGTCTACCACGTCAATCACAAGGCGAAGCTCCTGGCGTTCCACCGCTGGGCCAAGGGTGGGCCTCGAGACAGCGTGGTGGTCGTCGTGAACATGGCAAACGCGCTGCGAGAGAACTACATCATCGGATTCCCGCGACCCGGCGCGTGGCATATTCGATTCAACAGTGACGCGCAGGAATACGATCCGGGCTTCTCCGGCGCTGGCGCCAGCGAGGTGAAGGCTGAAGAAACCGGGCGCGACGGCCTCCCGGCTCGAGGAAGCGTTACCGTGGGGCCATACAGCGCGCTTATCGTGTCGCAAGACGGCTGAACAGTTCGGCCTCTGGCGGCATGGTAGTCGAGGCATTTCTGCGAAAGGAGATCGCAATGGTTGTTAAAGTCGTCGAACTGCTGAGCACGTCAGCCAATTCCTGGGAAGAAGCCGCCCAAAACGGCGTCACGGAAGCTGCCAAGACGATCCGCAACATCACCGGAGTAGATGTCATCGGATTCAAAGGTACCGTGGAGAAAGGGAAGATCACCGAATACAAGGCGCACGTGCGAGTGGCGTTCACGGTCGAGGGGCAGGATCTCTGATCCGCCCGGCGGCCAGCACGTCCCACTCGCTCGTGTGGCGTGTGATTGCTCGCGCCGAACAAGGACCCCGATGCCCGCGAGGGATGAGGCATCGAGGCACCTGCGGCGCATTTGTTCCGAACTGGCACAGATGGTAGGAGTACTGCAATGCCTGTCTGGATCAGCCGAGCCAAGATTGTTGTCGCGGCTATCGCGATTGTTCTCCTGGCGATTGTAATCCTCCAGAATACCGAGGCCGTCGAGACGAGGCTGCTGTTTGCGAAGATAACGATGCCCCGAGCCGCGCTGCTGCTCGTCATCGCGGCCATAGGTTTCGCGGCGGGACTTCTGGTGGGTACCTTCGGCACACGCGGCGGTACGCGAAAGCCAAAAGGGTGAGCCCAAGGGGCGCCGGCCATGTGTCGGTTGGTAGCTCCCCTCATGAGGCCCGGTCTATCATCGGGCAAGGGGATCACGGTGCACCCACGCTGCTTTCTTCCGACATGTTTTCGAAGAAAGACGCTGAGCCGACGAGCGTCGTTCGTGGGGGGTCCAGACGACGTGGCGGCTTCGAGCGGTTGAGCGGGAGGCTGCGGCCCCATATTCCCGCGGATGCGTCAAAGCCCGATGTCGTCCAAAGTCTGCCGGATCACTTTCGCGGACTCGCGCAGTCTCTCCTGCTCTTCAGGGGATATGGGCATCTCGATTGTCATCCGAATGCCCGGTCGTCCCAGAACCACAGGCACGCTCAGGCACAGGTCTTCCAGACCATACTCCCCGTGCAGCAGTGCGCTGGCCGTAACCACGGTGTTTTGATCGCGCACAATCGCCTCGATCATGCGCGTCACGCCCGACGCAATTGCGTAATAGGTGGCCCCCTTGTAGCGGATAATCTCGTACGCGGCATTCTTGACCCGCTCGAAGAGAGCTGGCATCTCTGCCGGGCTGCAATCCCGGCCGCACATCTGGCAGAATCGTGGAAATGGCACGCCCGCTACCGTTGTTGCGCTCCAGGCCGGCACCTCGCTATCGCCGTGCTCGCCGAGAATGTATGCGTGAACATTGCGGGGATCCAGCCGGCAGTGGGCGCTCAACTCGTAGCGGAGGCGGGCCGTGTCCAGGATCGTCCCCGATCCCACGACACGCTGCCACGGCAGACCCGACAGGCGTAGGGTGGCGTAGGTCAGCACGTCCACTGGATTGGAGACGACTATGATGACTGCATCCGGCACGATTTCTGACAAGTGCGGCACAATGTCTTTGTAAATTTCGACGTTGCGCTGCGCAAGAGAAAGGCGGGACTCACCTGCTTTCTGGGCTGCCCCGGCCGTTACCACAACAACGTCCGACCCAGAGCAATCAGCGTACTCGCCTGCGATCACACTGCTGGGACCAACGAAAGGAAGGGCATGGCTGATATCCATCGCCTCCCCCTTTGCTCGGTCACTGTTGGTGTCCACCAGCACGATTTCACCCACCAGGCGCTTCAGCATCAGCGTGTAGGCCAGCGACGAGCCAACCATGCCGGCGCCGATGATAGAAACCTTCGTCGGCCTTCGGTCAATTCCGTCGGTCATCTTTTTGTTCCCTGTGGGAGCGCCAGACAGCCCTAGAGGCTGTAGGCTTTGGCCACGTATTCGTGCACCATCCTTTGCGTATGGAAAAAGGAACCGTTGAGTGAAATGCAGTGACGCATGATGTCCACAAAGCGGCTGCGATCGACGTAGAAAATCGGAACAACAGCCTGTTCGAGCTTATCGTATAATGATGCGGCGTCTTTGTCCCTGTCGTGGTTGCCGCCGTCGCCCCCGACGGCCCAACCGGTAACCCCTTCAATGCACCCTTCCAGCCACCAGCCGTCCAGAACGCTCAGTGATGGTACGCCGTTCAACGCCGCCTTCATTCCACTGGTACCCGAAGCTTCCCGAGGGGGTTCGGGCGTGTTGAGCCACACGTCCACGCCCGGGATGAGCAGTTTCGCAAGCTCCATGTCGTAATTCTGCAGATACGCCACTTTGATCGTGTCTTTCAAAGCTTCCTTGGCTTGGAAGACGTGAGCGATCAAGTCCTTGCCGCCTTGATCTGTGGGGTGAGCCTTTCCCGCATACACGACCTGAATGGGCCCCCTTTCCAGTGCAATCTTCTTCAGCCTGTCAAGGTTGTGGAACAGCAGATCCGCACGTTTGTACGTGGCGGCCCGCCGCGCGAAGCCCAGTGTCAGGAAATCCTTATCCATCCCGCTGTTCGTGTCGCGGTTCACTTCCTGAATCAGACGGCGCTTGTTTTCGCTGTGAGCTTCCCATATCTCCTCTGAGGGCAAACTCAGTGCGTATCGCAAGCTGAACGCGTCTTTTCGCCAACCGCGGATGTGCCGGTCGAAAAGCCTCTGGAACGGTTCCGACGTCCATGTTTCAGCGTGGACGCCATTGGTGATCGCGTCAATGACGTACGAAGGGAAAGTCTCCTGAGCGACCTCGCCATGCCTTCCAGCCACCCCGTTGATGTAGTGGCTGAGGTTGAACCCGACGTAGGTCATGTTCAGGGCGCCGTGGCAGCAGAAGGCGCTTTCCATTGCGAAGGCGGGATGGTCACCGACGATTCTGCGCGCCAAGCTCATCGGGAACTTGTCATGGCCAGCTTCCACAGGCGTGTGAGTTGTAAAGACGCACTGCTCTCTGATAGCTTGAATGTCGGCTTCGTTGGGAGTTGCATGCCCCTGCTGTTGAAGGCGCTCATTCAGAAGCTCCAGGGTGAGCAGGCTTGCGTGCCCCTCGTTCATGTGGAACCTCTGGATGTCGTTATAGCCCAGGGCGCGGAGCATTCGGACGCCGCCGATCCCCAGGATCACCTCCTGGCTCAGCCGGTACCGCTCGTCGCCTCCGTACAGTAAATCGGTCAGCGCTCGATCCGACGGTGCATTCTGGGGGAGGTCTGTATCGAGGAGAAAGACCGGCACCACATGGCCCTTTGGGCCTTCAAACGTGAACTTCCAGGCGCGAAGCAGCACCGTACGGCCTTCCAGCGTCACCGAGGCGCGGCCGTCTGTTTCGTGAAGGTAGTCGTCAACGACCCAGGCCACCGGCTCCTCCATCTGCCTGCCGGCGGAATCCAGTCGCTGATAAAAGTAGCCCTTCCGCGATAGCAGCGTCACGGCAACCATCGGCACTTCCAGGTCGGCCGCAGAATGGACTGTATCGCCGGCGAGTACCCCCAGCCCGCCGCTGTACGTCGGCATACCGGTATCAAGAGCGATTTCCATCGAGAAGTATGCGATCGTGCTCTGATTCTGCATCTGGTGCTCCCGTTTCAAGGTTGTCGCGAGTGAGCCGTCAAGCCGGGCCTCATTCCTTGCGTAGGTCATCTTCACTTCAACATCCAGCCCGGCTGCGCACCTCTGTTACCCTGCCCGGCTGTGCGGCCTCTTGATCGGGCCAGTCTGGCCCCCGACCGTGCTGCAATGTTCATCCCTTGCTACAGTGTCTTGCCGGATTGCGGACAGCTCCTGCTATTCTCAAGAGGCCGCCAGACCGGCTGCAGGTTGCAGGTCCTCGAACCAAGAATTGGAGGCACGAAAGCATTGGTGTAGAGCCCGCACTTCCGAATCAGCCACGCTCGTTTGCTCTGCGCCCTGCGGCGCGGCAAATTGCCCATACCTTGCGCGAGGGAATACACGCGGGGTCCTGAGG
>JABMSA010000092.1 GCA_013202185.1 Planctomycetota bacterium | reverse complement strand
TTCGTCGGTCCTCTTGCGTAGTGTTGTGAGAGGAATTGTCATGAGAAACTGTGTTATCGCGGTCCTCTTGGTCTTGGCAATTGCAGCAATGGCCCGGGCAACGGAAACCGAAAACCTCGGCGTGCGTATCCTGCCCGCGCCGGGCGAGGTGACCATCGACGGCAAGTTCGACGACTGGGACTTGTCGGGCGGCGTTTTCATTTGCGGCGACGTCGAAAGCAATCGCGGCAGGTTCAGCTCGTGGCTCCACCTGATGTACGACAACGAAATACTCTACGGCCTCCTTCGCATCAAGGACAAGCACCCGCTCGTCAATTCGCGCGGCGCCGACGCTGAGACGGTAAACGTATTCGACGCCCGACGCATCCACGGCGACCGGTTCGTAATGCGCATCATCACCGGCTACGGCACGCCAAACGAGCACCTCAGGCACATCGTCTGCTGGCAAGGCAAGGACGGCCTGAGCGTCATGACCATCAACGACGGCACGCGGACCACCAATGCCGAAACGCCCGACGTGCAGAAGCTCGGCGGCGCGCAGGCGTTTCTCAAGGACGCCGACGCCAACGGCTACACGCACGAGTTCTCCATTCCGACGAAACTCCTCACGAAAGACGAGCGCTCTCTGAAGGCCGGCGACGCGCTCACGCTTACCGTCGAGCAGGCCTACTCGTGGAATTACGCGATCAAAGACATCTTCAAGGCGGGCGTCAAGCCCAACCGCACCTTCACGGCCAGATCCTACGAATGCTGGGGACCCGGCACTTTCGAGGCAACAGGGAAGGTCAAGCTTCAGCCCCTCAGGCTGTCCGACGGCCGCCTGTTGGACTTGTCGTTCAGGCGCGGCCTGCCGGTCATCGATTGGAGCGGCCTTCGGAAAACCGGCGGCCTCAAGGCGATCGAGTTCACGATGCCCGAAGACGGCTACGTGTCGCTCAACATCAAGAACGCCGACGGCATCGTCGTACGGCAGCTTCTCAACAGCGAACCCAGAACCAAGGGCGCAAACGTGGTAATGTGGGACGGCCTCACAACCCCCCATTGGAAGACGCCCGGCGAGAAGGTGGAGCCCGGCGAATACACATGGAGCGCGATCTATCATACGGGCATCGGCCTGCGCCTGCGCGGCTGGGCAAATCACGGCCCGAGCGATCCGTGGGACATCAGCCCCACCACCTACTGGGGCGGCGACCAGGCCCTGCCGCTTGCCATTGCAACCGACGACGAGAAGATCTACTTCGGCTGGGCCGGCTCCGAGGCCGGAAAAGCACTTGTTGCATGCGGCCTCAACGACGACGTCCAGTGGGCCGCCGGATACCATTTCAACGGCGCCTCCATCGCACAGGTCGACGAAGGAATCGTGTACTACGTCAACGGCAGAAACATCAAGCGAGTAAGCGACAAGGACGGAAAACCCGTAAACTGGCCCGGCACCAAGAGCGGCACGTTTGGCATCAAGACGCTCTGGAAAGACCCCGCGGGAATGCCCACCTCCATCTCCTGGCCAACATGCGGCTTCGAAGTTCACAAGGGCAAGATGTATCTCGGCTTCTCGACGTGGTCGTGGGAATGGCAGGACATCACCAACTGGCGCTCATTCCTGGCCGAAATGGTCGCGAGCGCACTGCCGGGCAAAGACCATAGCCCGCTCTCGAAAGCCATCTGGGACAAACTCGACGACAGATGCAAAAAAACCATCAAGGGATACCTGGAGGGCGACAAGTCTCCGGAAGAAGCCTTCAAAACAAATGCCTACTGGGTTCCCGACGCACGCAAAGTGGTGGTCAGTGTAATGAGTGGCTTGCTTTCGGACAAGACCCTCGTCAAGGGCGGCGAGGAGATGACCAACGACGAACTTCTGAAGGCAAACCGCAGGCTCTTCGAGAAAACCTTCAAAGGCTCCGTAATGGAGGCAACATCCAACTTCGTAGCCGTTGTCGACATCAAGACTATGAAGGTGGTCAAGACCCTCGAGATCAAGACACCCGGGCGGATCATGGCCGTCAAAGACGACCTCTTCTACATTTTCTCCGAGCGCAGCAAAATACTCAAGCTCGATCCCAACACGGGCGGAACAAGTGTTTTTCTCAAGGACCTGGAAGACTGCCGCGTGATGGCCTCAGACAAAGACGGCAACGTGTACGTCGCCAAGCTCGGCAAAGACAATCAGATACTCAAGTACAGCCCGGAAGGCAAGCTGCTGCTGAAGATCGGCAAGAAAGGCGGGCGGGTGCGGCTCGGCCCCTGGGATCCCAGCGGCATGAACAACGCCTGGGGCCTGGGCGTAGACGCAAAAGACCGAATCTGGGTGGCCGAGTGCGATATCGTGCCCAGGCGCATGAGCGCGTGGGACATCAACACCGGCAAGTTTGTCAAGGAGTACCTCGGCCCCACACACTACGGAGGCAGCGGCGGCTCGGTTAATCCGCGCGACCCCAGCCTGGTTGTGAGCGAAGGGGGCGAATTCCGAATCGACCCCGAAACCGGGCAGTCAAAACTCATCGGAATCATCACGCAGGAAGTCTTCCATGGGCTGAGTCGTTTTTGTGAAGGAGCCAACGGCAAGCAGTACTTCACAGCCAGCTTCAATGGAAGAGTATGGGGGCCCGGCGTGCCGCGACAGATCAGGATATGGGAACGGATAGGCGACGGCCAATACAAGTACCGAGCAGTGATCCGACCCACCGGCAACAAGACCTATTTCTGGGCCGATGCCAACGACGACGAAGAAGAGCAGCCCGAGGAAATCACAACACTACCAGTGCAGTACACACTCAGCGGCTACAACAACTGGTCGATGAACCTCAACACCGACCTCACCTTCTACGGCTCCCACAAGACCAACGGCATCCAGGTGAAGGTCAAGGGCTTCACCGCCTGCAACGCGCCCATCTATGACCTCGAAAACGCCAAAGAACTCCCGCCCACGACCAATTGCACACTCTCCTCGCCCGACAACCGCCTGATTCTCTCGTGCGGCGAAGGCAACAACTATTTCCACTGCTATGACGTTGAAACCGGCAAGAAGCTGTGGACTTATCCCAACACCTTCACCGGCGTGCACGGCTCGCACGGCGCACCCGGCCCCTCGAGAGGATTGATTCGCGGTGCGTTCGGCATCATCGGAAACGCACAGATGCCCGACCCGATCGGCGCGCTCTGGGTGATCAACACCAACGTTGGCGAATGGCACGCACTAACCGAAGACGGCTACTACCTCACGCCACTGTTCCAGGGCAAATCGAACAAACGCGAGTGGCCCGAGAAGGCAGTGCCCGGCGCGGTGATGGACAATTGCCCCTCCGGCCTCGGCGGCGAGGACTTCGGCGGATCGGCGATCCAGGGAAAAGACGGCAATCTATACCTCGCGTCAGGCAAAGTTGCGTTCTGGAACGTTGAAGTAGTCGGCCTCGACACCGTAAAGACGCTCGCGCAAGGCAGCGTAACAATCACCGCAAGCGAGTCTGTAATGGCGCAGGTACAGCGCGGCCGCGAGCTGCAGGCCATCGCCAAATACAAGACTCTCACTCTGAAAGAGCACACGCCCAAATTCACAGGAAGCATCGGCGACTTCAAGGGAGCCAAACGCATAAGCTACCAAAAGGAAAGCGAAAGCAGCGTAACCTCCGTAGCGTCGTATGACGACAAGAACCTCTACCTCGGCTGGGACGTGAAGGACACCACCCCCTGGATCAACGGCGCCGACGAACCGGCCTACATGTACTCGTCCGGCGATACCGTTGATTTCCAAATCGGCACCGATCCAAACGCAGCCAAGGGGCGCGGAACACCCATCGCAGGCGACCTCCGGCTGTCGATCGGCCTGTTCGACAATAAACCCGCCGCCGTGATCTACCGCAAGGTCGTGGTGCAAGGCGGCAGGAAAACGCCTAAGACGTTCAGCTCGGGCGTCATCAAAGAGCACATCATGGAAAGCGTTGAAGTGCTCGAAGATGCGACAATCGAAGTGAAAGTTCGCGCCGATGGCCGCAACAAGGGCTACACCGTCGAGGCGGCGATTCCTCTTGCCACGCTAGGCCTCGAGATCAAGACCGGCCTCAAACTAATCGCCGATTTCGGCGTCACGCACAGCGATCCCAACGGCCAGGATACCAACCTCCGCACCTTCTGGAGCAACCAGGCCACGGG
>JABMSA010000091.1 GCA_013202185.1 Planctomycetota bacterium | reverse complement strand
GCCTTGAGGCCGTTTGGCCCGTGCTCAACGCCCGCGATTTTCGCCAGCGCCGAGATCCTCTCGGCCACCGCGCGGCGTGCGGCCGACTTCTCGCGCCCGGGTACGTCTGCATCGCGGACGCCCAGGATCATTGCATCGACCTGTTCGGTTCGCACTTCCGCCAGCTCGGCCGCCTCGAGATGTGCCTTCCGCTTTCTTGCAGCGTATCCGCCTACGAGTGCGAGCGCGGCCGCTTCGGCAATGCCTATTATTCCGGGCCAGGGCGAACCTGTTTCTATCGATTTGCGAATCGCCTCGAGTGCCTTGTCGCCGAACACCGCGCCCGGGTTCTCGCCGGTGTCGCCGTTGCTCGGTAGCACAGAGCCGGGCAGCTCGCGCACCTCGACCGAGCCATCGTGCCTGGTGAGGATCACGGTTCCATCGCGCACGGCGATCTCGCCGGCGGCCGGCGCCTCTTGTTCGAGCCACGCCACGAATTCGGCGGTCTCCGTGTCTTCGAGCGCCTCCCACGCCCTGCATCCTGAGCAGGCCGCAAGGATCCAGGCCGCCAGAGCCAGCATCATTGCTGTGTCGATCATCCTTCTTAATGCCGCCTTCTCCATTCTGCCGATCATAATCATCTCCTTCAGAGAGCCGGTCGCGGCCCCGTCGGCCAAAAGCAAATGTCTCTACCTTCAGTATACACTTTGGAATGGCTTATGTCTAACAAGTTTGTAACAGGTGCAAAATACTTCACAGATGCAAAATAAAATTGTCCGTTTGGAAGCCGCTGGGCTACATTAACACATGGCATGGCGGCCCCGGGCGGAAGTGGCGAAAAGATTTTTCAGAAATCTTCTGTCGAAACAGCGTTTTGAAGGTTTCGGCGAGCCCGATTTTCCGCAGCTCTTCTGCTCCGCGCGCGCCGTGCGCTCGGTGGCTAAATTACCTTACCCCGCTTGACTTTTTCCAAGAGCAGGCATCGTTCGGCCAGGCAGAATCACCTGGATGGATCGAGACGAAAAAAAGCTCGCCGGGTCGTTATGTCAAAAAACAGGCTGATTTTGACATAAGCATTTGGTATAATGGGTCTGGTTGTTCCGAAGACTCCTGGCCGGATGGCAGGAGTTTGTCCGCAAAAGTCTGGCCGGCTGGCAAGGTTGAGCCCCTGGAGCGCTGGCCGGATGTCCAGTTTTGGACGAAAAACAGCGCCTGAGGGGCTGGAGGATTGCGATGCGATCGGGAAATTATGTGATCATCAGCGAAAAGGGGCATCGAGCATTTGTGCCTTTCCCCCTGCCGCCTGATCCTCCGGTGCGGATGGACGCGGAAATGGTGCGGCTGCTGTCTGATGCGGACAGTGTCCTGGGGCGGCTGGACGGGGTTGCCGCCGCTCTGCCTGATTGGGATCAGTTTGCGGGAATGTTTGCGCGTTGCGAGGCAGTGCTCAGCTCGCAGATAGAAGGAACCCAGAGCACACTGGAAGATGTGCTGGAGTTCGAAACGGAAGGCGAAGTTTCTGACAGTCCCGGGGGCATCGAGGAGGTAGTCAATTACGTTCGCGCGATGGAGGGCGGCTTCGAACGATTGAAAGATACTCCGCTGTCGCTGAGCCTGATCCGTGAGACCCACGCTGAGCTGCTGAGAGGGGTCCCGGGCGCACAGCGCTATCCCGGACAGTTTCGGCGTTCTCAGAATTGGGTCGGACCCGCCGGGTGCATGATCGAGGAGGCGGACTACATTCCGCCGCCTCCGCCCGAGATGAGGATGGCCCTGCGCGATCTGGAGGATTTCGCGCATGATCGAGAATCCCTGCCGGCTCTGATTCAGTGCGGCTTGGCCCATGCTCAATTTGATATCATCCAGCCGTTTCTCGACGGAAACGGTCGGGTAGGGCGCCTGCTGATCATGTTTCTCCTCTGCGACCGGCAGATTCTTCGGCGTCCGTTGCTCTATTTCAGTTACTACCTGAAAGCTCACCGTGCCCGGTATTATGACCTGTTGAGGGCCGTTCGCGACGACGGTGATTGGGAGGGCTGGCTGAAGTTTTTTCTTCGCGGCGTCGGTGAGGCGAGCGCGGCCGCCACCGATACGGCGCTGGGGGTCCGTGCATTGCGGGAGCAGCACCGCCAGGAATACTCAGGGGACGCGTACGCTCTGGCGCTGCTCGATTTCTTGCATCGAGTTCCGGTGCTTTCGGCGCGGAAGGTTCAGAAGCATTTGGGATGTTCGTATGCGACGGCCAACACTTTAATCTCGCGGCTCGAGAAGTCGGGTATCCTGAGCAAGTGTGCCGGCCGGTCACGCACCCGCAGGTTCAGATACGCCCCCTACCTTGCGCTCTTTGATCGTCAGGCACTTCAGGGCAGCAGCCCGGACGAGTTGGGCGGGACAAGGACCACGTCGTACATTCGCCGCCGCTGACCGGCCTGTCCAGAAAAAAGGCTTGACATTCGCCCGTTGTGGGTGTATAGTATGCGGTGAGGTGAACAATGAAGCACCGTGCGTTTCTGCTCGCGGCACTGGTCGCTGACGGAAATTGAGGCCGACCTGAAGAAGATCGAGCGGGGGATCGCGGAGATGCTATCGGAGGTGACCGAATGACGGATAACCTGCCGGACAAGCCCAATTCGGAAATCCTCATATACCAGGCAGCGGACGGCCGGAGGCGTATCGACGTTCGGCTGCAGGACGAAACCGTATGGTTGACGCAGAAGTTGATATCGGAATTGTTCCAGAAAGACGTCCGCACAATCAATGAGCACATCAAGAATATCTACGAGGAGGGCGAACTGGAACCGCAGGCAACTATCCGGAAATTCCGGATAGTTCAAACGGAAGGGACAAGGCACGTCCGTCGCCTTGTTGACTTCTACAATCTCGACATGATCCTTGCCGTAGGCTATCGCGTCCGTTCGCCGCGCGCGGTGCAGTTCCGCCAATGGGCCACCGCCCGTCTCCGGGAATACCTCGTCAAGGGCTTCACCCTCGATGATGAGCGGCTCAAGGGCGGCGGCTGGAGGCTGAAGCCGAGGCCGAGAGCCGGTATATGGACGACCTCGAGAACTCCGCCAAGATGCTCGAATCCCAGCGCAAGAAGCAGCCTGCCGAGACAAAGAAGACGGCGAAAGGTAGTCGCAAGAAAAGCGGCAAGCGCAGGCCGGGCAAGGGGGGCACATCATGACCGACGCGGCGACGCATTCAGCCAAATGGGCAACCTACCCGGCGTGGAATGGCTGGGTGATGTGCCGGAGCATTGGTAGGCCAAGCGTGCGAAGACACTTCAGGGCAGCAGTCCGGAAGAGCAGGGCGGGACAAGGACCACGTCGTACATTCGCCGCCGCTGACCGGGCCGTGCCACATTGCAGATTGGCGCAGCAACTATGACGATAGACGATGGCTTGCGTAGGGGCCGGCCGCCCCGCCTTACGGCGGATAAGGCGTTGCCTGCCCTCTGGTTGCCATGCCCTCCGGTTGCCCGCCATAGCTCCCGGCCCCCGGGCGTCGGCGGATGCCTGCCGTGGTCAGATTTCCTCCGAATCCACTTGACAGCACCCCCAACTAATGTATAATATGAATCATTGGCGATCCAGTTGTGAAGTCGGCCCCCGGCAGCGGAAGGCCTGATC
>JABMSA010000090.1 GCA_013202185.1 Planctomycetota bacterium | reverse complement strand
TCTGCGCCGCCTGCGGAGTTTATGCGCTGTGGGTGCTGATAAAGCGAAGCCGCACGCGGGCGGATCAAGTTTCTAACGGGCCACCTCGTAGTCCTTGATCGTCTCCACGAAGGCAAGGTAGTTTTCGTCGGGGATGTAGTTGCAGGGGCTTGTGTTGCACGCGGCCACGTAGCGCCCGTCGGGCGACCCGATATCGAGCATCTGCCTGGTTTTCGCGCGGATTTGATCCGGCGTGGCATGCGTGAGAAACACGACGTCCATATTGCCCATAAGTGTGATCTCGCGGCCGAAGCGCTCCTTGATGTCGCCAAGGTCGTTGGCTTGTGCTTCGACTCCGTGGACCGCGTCGAAACCCAGCTCGATCAGCACGGGGATTACGTCGTCGAGCTTGCCGTCGGTGTGCAGGGTGCAGAGGATGCCCGCTTCCTTCAGGGGCTCGACAAGTTTGGCGGTGCCGTCGAATACAAGCTCGCGAAAGACCTTCGGCGAGACCATCAGGCCGTTCTTATAAGCGCAGTCGCCGTCGAAGAGAACCGCATCCACGCCGACGGGCACGAGTGCCTCGCGGATGACCTCGAGCGTGTTTTCGACGATGAAATTGAAGGCAGTGTGCAGGAAGCCGATGTCGTCGACGGTCTTGAGTGCGAAATTCTCGAGGCCCATTGCCGTGGCCACGCTGTGAAAAGCCCAAGGCAGGTAGGTGATCGCGGCCATGCCGGCATCGTGTGCGGCCTTGATACGCGGCCGGGCGTCGGCAACTATCTTGTCAATGTCCGGCCCGGGCTTGCCTTCGAGCTGTTTCAGATCATAAAAACCTCCCGGCATGTAGTGCGAGGTGCCGTCTGAGGCCGTTCCGCCGGCGGAAGGCAGGCCGGGCACTCCGGCGTATACGGGCATGTTTTCCCACCCGAAAAAGTGGTTGATCTCAAGTTCCTTCTCGAACGTGCAGGCCTCGCCGCCGATGACCTTTTTCGCCAGGTCGGACTTCGCGAACCACACCTCCCAGAACGGCACCTTGCCCGTGTTTTCACCCCGAAGCGTGCGAAGCAGATTATTGTCGAATTGTGCGGTCATGTTTGCCTCCGCGAAACGTGCAAAGAATCAGCGTTGAATCAATGCAGCCATTATAGGATAAACGTGGTCAGTTTCAAGTTGCGTTGGATGTTTCGCAACCGTTCGAGGTTGCACAGAGGGATAGCGGTTGGGGCGTTCGTCTCGGCTCTTCGACTCGTCGTCGTGCAACGGATCAGCCGCCCAACGGGGCGAACGTTCCTCGACGCCCGCCCTGTTTCTGTACGGTTTCGGTTCGATTTCAGGGCACTATCACTTCCGGTGTGGCGCGTCTGATCTCCTCTGTTGAAATGTGTGTCATTGCGTAGATTCTCATTTCGGCCCGAGGTGTGCGCCGATGGGTGACCTCCGGCTGGAGTGCCTCGAGCTTCTCGAGGTACAACATCACGTCGTGAACGAACTTGCCGTGCGCGAAGGTGGATGGGGTAGCCGAGATCGGCTCGCCAGTGTACGGATTGACCTGCTCGGGCAGCACTCCCGACGGCAGCGCGCGGTGGCAAACCCACTCGAGCTGCGGCAGAACGCTCGTTAGCTCGGCGACATTCGTGGCCCGAACGATGTCCCATTGAGCCATCCACATAGTAGGCACCAGCCATGGGTTGCCGGGGAGATCCTGGCTGACGCGGTGAAACGGGTCGCCCTGGTATCGCGCGATGCCTCCGATGTCGGTGTGCACGGTGAGGTGCTGCCGTAGTTGCTGCATCGTGGATACGATGCGCGGGTCATCGGGCGAGAACACCCCGGCGGCCCAGAGCCCAGTCAGGCTTGCGTCGAGCGTCATGTCGAGATCGCAGCCGCCGTTGCGCTTGGAGGCGGATCGTGCGAATCGGCGGAGGTCGTTGTGATAAAGGTACGTGACCATCGCCGCCTTCATTCGGTCGCCGACTACATTGCACTTGAGGGCGAGGTCGGTGTCGCCGAAGGCTCGGGCAAACTTGCCGGCCGCCCACAGCCCGGCAACCACCGTTGCCGCTGTGAAGGTGTGGATGCCGAAGCGTTCTTCCCAGAGGTCGTAAGAGCCCAGAGGCAGGTTCGTGTCATGATCGATGTGTTCCGCGAGGAACTCGGCGGCTCCGACGATGAACTCGTGATAGAGCGGATCGATGAAATCGAGATCGCGGCAGCGCTCGAAGTGTTTCCAGAGGCCGATGAGGAGTATTGCGGTTTCATCTTCCTGAATCGGTAGCGATCGTGCGCCGTTGCGAATCCACGGATGCGGCAGGGGCCCCATCGCGCCGTCGGCGTAGTACTTGGGCAGCATGAATCCTTCTTCGGCCTGCGATGCGGTGCAGAAGAGGTAGAAGCATCGGACCATGTCGGTGTAGCCGGCGGCATCGAGGCCGAGCGCCGTGATGCCTGCCTCGCGTGGCCATACGTACGTGTAGAGGCCGTTGTCCGGCCGGCGGGATTCGGAGTCGGTGCTCGAGAGAATGCCGCCGCCGAGATCGGCCTGCGTTCTGAGGATCAGGAGGCTTAGCTGGAATTGCCGGCGGACGTTCTCCGGCAGTGCGTCGAGCTTCATTTCTTCCTTGCTGAGCCAGGTGGTCCAGAAGTTGTGCGTTCGACGGATCAGTTCTGCGGGGGTGTCTTCCCAGACGAACGAGTTGTAGGCTTTCACTTCGTTATACTTCATCCCAAAGGCGATCCACATATAGCAAACCTGCTCGCCATGCGGTTGCAGGGGCAGGTTTACTCCGATTGTGCTGTCGACTGATCCGGAAGCGGCGGCGTTGCCACTGAGCTGGCCGTCTTCGGCATCGCGCCATGTCCCTTCCTTGCCGGGTGTTCCCTTTTCTCCGACCACGTAATGATCCGCACCGAAGCGCGCGAGGGTTGAGACGTTTACGAGGCAGTAGCGCCTGTGTTTGAAGTGCACCACGCCTCGTGTTTGGGGGTCGTAGCATGCGGTGTTTTGGGTGCTCTGGCCGTAGAGGTTGAAATCGTGATGAAAGAAGAGCCGGAGATCGCGTTGGGAGCCGCGAAGGTCCTTTGCACGGATTTCCCTCACGAAGACGGGGTCCTGGTAGTCGACGCAATCTGCGAAATGAAGCTCAATGCCGAGTCGTTCGTTGCGTGCGACCACATCGGTGACGAGCGTGTTTTCGCGGTACTTGAGAGTTTTTTCCCACTCGGGGCCCATCCAACTGAACTCGCCGTCGACCCAGACCCCGATCTTGCAAGGCGAGCCCCCGGCCTGGTTCTCCTGCCCGACGTGGGGGTAATAGACGTCACGGACCTGGTAGTCTCTGTCGAAGTCGACGAGAACCCGTCCGTTTCCTACAGGTATGTCTCTTGGCATTTGTCCCTCCAATAAAAACGTTGCGGAGTCGTGTCACCTTACAGAAAGTATTCCTTATAAGGCTAACACGCCCGCGAGCACTTTGGTTCATGACGATGCCGGGCGTGGCGCGTTGGTGCTGACCATCGCGTCGAACTGGAATTCTTCCTGGAAGGCGGCGATGATGGCGTCGCGGACGGGCTGCTGGTCGACGTGGCGGCCCAGGTGTTTCTTCATGGACGTGACGGATTTGCCCGGTATGCCGCAGGGAGTGATGAGGCTGAAGGCATCCAGATCGGTTTCGACGTTGAGCGCGAAGCCGTGGAAGGTTATCCACCGGGTGAGGCCGATGCCGATGGCGGCGATTT
>JABMSA010000089.1 GCA_013202185.1 Planctomycetota bacterium | reverse complement strand
GGGCTTGAGAGTGCCCAGCAGCGTGGTGCAGGCGTTGCCGGCGTCCTGCATTCTCGTGAGGAAGTACCCCAGCATTTTGAAAAAGACGGCCTCGAGGTCGGCGCAGGCCGCGTCGGCGCCGGCTATGCCAAGCTTCGCCCAAGTGGGGCCGATCTGCGCGCCGGTGATGAGCGACTTGCCGTCGTTGGCCGCCAGCTCGAGGATCTTGGCGAGGTTCAGCCACGTGTTGGTGGTGTTGAGCGAAGCCTTGCCCATGATCAGCGGCTCCTGGCAGCCGGCGATCGAGTAGTCGGGCAGGTCTTCTTCGGCCACGCGCTGCCGCCGGAGCAGTTCGAAGACGGTGTCGTCGTTGAACAGCGACGGCGTGGAGTGGCCCGGCGTGAAGAAGAAGCGGCCCATCGAAGCGTAGAGGGCCCCGGGCGTGTCGGCGTGTACTTTTGCGGAGAGCGCGGGCTGCGGATCGTTGGAGGCGAAGAACGCATCGAGCACTATGTATGTCATCTCGGAGGTGAGATCGGAGCCGCCGGTTCCGCGCCCGCCGACCATCATGTTTTGCGAGATCGCCCAGCATCGGTTGGCCACCTGGAAGAATGCGAGCAGATGCCGCACGAACGCCACCGCGCATTCACGCGATGTGGTTGCCTCGTCGTAGTACGGCGCGAGGATGCGGTCGAGGTTGCCCACGGAGAATGCGTATGGGTTGGGCGCCTGCTCGATGACCATCACCTGCCACAGGAGCGCGAAAGCCTGGATCGCCTCGTGGAGGTTCGTCGCGGGCCCGGCCGGCACGCGGCTGAGCGCGTCGGCCAGTGCGGTCAGGCGGGCCTTTTCGTCCGCTTCGGCCGTCGCCGCCATTGTGGTTGCAAGCTCGCGATAACGATCGGCAAGGATGATGACCGCCTCGAGCGACCCTGCCATCAGTGCGCCGTATTCTCCGCCCGATTCGCGCGCGGTCGCCTGCATGGCCTTCACGCCGTTCTCGAGGAACGGGCGCAGATCGGGGATGGTGTGGCCGGTGACCGGCTCGACGAAGTAGGCCACCTCGCGGGTCTCGTCGCCGGTGTCGTCGTACACGGTTTGCAGCCGCCGCACGTAGGGGGTGCCCTCCCAGTATTTGCAAACCGAATCGATCCGCTCTTGCGTCAGGCCCGAATCGGGATCGGGCTCGATGTCATTGTAGACGGCCGTGGGGTCGCAGTATCCGGCGAACGTCTCGACACGGAACGCAGGATTGATGAGGGCATACGAAGGCGAGAAAGCGCCGTCCTGCGTGCCCGCGATCACCGAGCCCTCCGGGATGGAGATCGGCATTTCACGCACCACGCGGCATAGGATCTCGGGCTGCGAGGATTCGTCGTCGGGGTCCTTGCCGTCGGCGTGCAGCGCCTCGCGCGCCTGCATCACAAGCTGCTGCACGTAAAACCATTCGTCGACGCGCGTCTGCGAGCGTTTGTGTCGGCGCAGCTTCTCTACGCCGTCCGCCACGAGGTCGCCCCACGATTTCGTTGCCGGTGTCATGCGTTTCCTTTTCGTTGCTATGCGGCCAATGAAATGTCGATGTTCCTGGTTCGTATGAGTTCGGCGAGCTTTTCGGCCGTTTGCTTCGAGGGCTCGGCCACGCCGGCCATCTTGTATTTGCGCCCGAGCGCGGCATGCTTCGGCTCGCCCAGGTGGTGCATTCGCAGTATTTCGACCTTCAGGTCCTCTCTTGCGGCGCCGAGTTCGTCAAGCGCGGCCGCGATGGCCGCCATCTCGTCGTCGGCGTCATTGAAACCGGGAATCAGCGCTATGCGGATCCACAGCGCCGGCTGGCGCTCGATCGCCGTGCGCAGGTTGTCGAGAACACGCCGATTGCCCGACCCGGTCCACTCCTCGTGCAGCGCAGATGTGGCGCTCTTGAGGTCGCAGATCAGCAGGTCGACCTCTCCGACGAAGCGGCCGAAGGACTCGGTGGATGCGTTGGTCTCAAGGGCTGTGTGTATGCCTGCCTGGCTCAGGCGGCGGATTGCGTCGAGGACGTCGTCGGCCTGCAGCGTCGGCTCGCCGCCGCCGAAGGTTACGCCGCCATCGGTGCCGAACAGCGGCCGGTAGCGCATCGCCTGCGCCTCGAGTTGCGCCGGCGAGAGACCCTCGCCCGCCCATTCGTACGCCGGATGCCGCCAAACGCTCACGCACGGGCGATCCTGACATTGTGCGCATCGCCCGCGGTCCAACTTCCAGCCGCGTTCGGCCGGCGCGGCGGCGCCGTACTGGCAGGCGCGATCAGGATCCCTTGCGCGATCCGGATAGAAGAGAATCTCATCGGCGAGGTTTATGCCCTCGGGATTGGCGCACCATCGGCATCGGAGATTGCACCCCTTGAGGTAGACGATCCAGCGCCGGCCGGGCCCGTCGAAGCCTTCGCTCCAGCCTGACTTGAAGATTCTCATGGCGATCTTCCGCCGAATGGTTTCAGGTACATGCTTCCATGACAATTATACGCGCCAAGACGTGGCCTTGTCAAGTTAATTGGAGGTTTTTTCCGTGGCCGACGCGAGCGACGCTTTCGGATAGTGGGAGGCAGCATCGCCGAACGTTTCAGAACCCGCCCAGGCGGGTCTTGGCGCCGTCGCCGGGTTTGATCGCCGAGCGCGTCATGGCTTCGTCGATTCGCGCGGCGCACCGCGTTGCGAAAACGCTCACGACCCTCACCTGGCCGGCGTAGTTGTCGCCGCGGTGGACGAAAAAGGTGTAGCCCTTCTTGACGCCGCTGTCGGCCTCGATACTGAGGATCACGATGCCGTTGTCGTTGTCGACAGCAGCGACGGTTGCGTCGATCGCGGGAACAGGGCCGCTCCCGGCCGCGGGGCCGGGCTTGAGGCGCGTCGTAAGCTGATCGCCGGACTTGACATTCGCCAGGGTCATCTTGTCGACGATCCGCGCCATGCTCAGCATCGGAAAAACGCTGACAACCCGGGCCTTGCCGATGTACTCGGCGCCCCGATAGATGAAAAACGGATAACCCTTCTTGACATCGTGTTTTACGCCGGCGTTGATGATCACGTGCTCTTGTGCGGCGTCGACGCCCGTGGCCATTGCGGTGATCGGCGGAGGCGGGGGGCTCTTCCGGGCGACGCGCGTTCCGATCTTGAAGCGCGTCAGGGCGCTGTCGCCGGGATGAATGCTGGTGGCGGTCATTGCTTCGACGATCCGCGCGGCGCTCTTCGTGGGCAGCACCCTGTCCACTTCAATCCGCCCCACGTACTCGTCGCCGCGATAGAGGAAGAACTTGACCTCCTTTTCGACGCCGTCTTCAGCGCCGGCGCTGAGGATCACGATGCCGCCGTCCATGTCTACACCCTCGACAACGGCTTCAATGGCCGGGGTATCCTCGCCGAAGTTCACAGCTTCGGCGGCGTCGCCGACCCGGACGGCGCGGGGCGTGAGCTTCCGGTTGATTCGCGCGGAGCTTTTCGCGGTCAACACCTTTTCGGCCTGGGCCTGGCCCACGTATCCGTCGTCGCGGTACACGACATAAGTAAGGTACTCCGTGGCGCCGTGCCTGGATCCGACGTTGAGGGTCACGAGGGCGTTGTCCGGGTCGACCGCCTCGACAAGTGCATCGGCGGGCAGGCGTACGATTTCAGGTTCTTCGGATGCAGCGTCGGGGGGCTGTGTGGTTTGGGGCGGGGGCGCGTTTTCCTCTTCCTTGGATCCGCAGCCGGCCGGCACGATCATCGCGGCAACGAGCAATGCAACCAGCGGCAAGTAGGCTCTTCTCTTCATCTGCGTCCTCTCATTTTCCTGCGCTGCAACAGCCGCGCGTTCCTCCCAGGCTCAAGCGGATGCGGCGCGGTCGACGGCCTCGGGTGCGAGCAGGCCCAGCCTCACGGCCGTGCACAACGCAGCGCCCATGGCGGCATCTTCACCAGCCTGGCCGAGCCTGCACGGCAGGCCGAAGGCTTTCTCGATGATCGTGACAACCAGCGGGTTCCTGCGCACTGCATTGCCGCCCGCGACGATGTGCGAGAGGTGCCCCAGCCCGCAGAGGCGGCCGACGTCGGCCAACTCGCCGACCATCCCCTCGAGCACGGCGCGGGTCATGTTGGCGGCTGTGAGATTGGCGCAGTCGATATCCGCAAAGCACCCGCGGAGATCGGCGTCGGCGCGCGTTCCGCTGAATCGCGTGTCGGCCTTCAGGTCGGCGCTTCCGTCGGGCGCCGCTGCGGCAAGTGCGTTCATGCTCGCGTAGATGTCGGCCTCTGTCATGTTCACGCCGGCGATCTGCTGCACAAGCTCGCGATAAAACCGGTTGAGGTATGCATACGACCATCCTCCGCAGAGGCTGGCGCCCACGAGTATGTACCCGTCGATGGGCATTGGGCGGGTCTCCAACTCGGCTACGTACATGTATTCGTCGCAAGGCACCGACACCTGCCCGCCGGTGCCGAGATTGACCACGGCCGCTTTTCCGGAGAGCCCGGCGGCGCCGATCACGCTGGCCTGGTTGTCTCCGACCGGCGCGCTCACCTTCACCCCGGGCGGCAGGCCAAGTTGGATTGCCACGTCGGCGAGCACCTCGCCGGTGGGTGCGCCGCTTGGCCGGATGGCCGGCAGCACGTGCGCCGGGATGCCGAGCCGCGCGATCGAGGCGGCGTCCCACTCGCGCGACGCTGCATCGAGTATGCCCCAGCTTGCTGCGTGGGTCGGTTCGGTGCACGCCGCGCCCGACAGCGACGCCGCCACGAAGTCGGCGATTGTGAGGGCGATGCACCCCGCCCGAAGTTGTCCGTTGGCCGCGAGCCAGTGGAGCGTTGCGCCGCCGTAACCGGCGCTCAGCTTGCATCCGGCGCGGCGCGTCGTATCGGCGTTCAGGCGCTCGAGTGCGCCGTTCAGGCTGCCCGGCTTTTCCTGTTCGAGTGTGCGCTGATCACGCCAGGTGATGAGGTTGGTCAGGGGGCGATTCGCCTTGTCGACCAGGAGCACGCCGTGCATCTGTCCGGAGAATCCGATTCCGGCGACTTCGGCGCCTGGCGTTTCGGCGAGCACCTCCTTCAGCAGGCGGCGGCAGTCGGCGGCGATGCGCGCGGGGTTCTGCTCATGGCGGCCGGCAGGCAGGCCCTCTACATCGGCGTTGTTGGCGCACGAGCGCACCGCCAGCGGGCGCGCGGTCTTCGTGCACAGCGCCAGCGCACACAGCTTCGAGGTGCCGATATCCAATACAACTACAACGCTCATCGGCCGCAAAACTCCGGTGTTGCGAAAACTCAGTCGGCCTTACGCCCGAAGGTGTAGGTTCTTATCCATTGCGTTTTCTCGCCCGGCTCAAGGGCCAGCGCAACGAACTGCTCGGGGCAGAGCGCCCGCTTGTGGGCGTGTATGGCGGTTCTTATGCCGGCGACAGACGTGACGCAGTGAATGGAGTGGCCGCTCTTCGTGTGCTTCACGGTCAGCTCGTTCGCACCTTTATACTGCCTGGGATACTGCACTTCCATGTTCACGGCCTTGGGGATCTCGTCGATGAACTGAATGTCTCTGCCTACCTGCTTCTGCTCCTTTGCCAGGCCGCCGGCTTTGTAGTCGTAAGGAAAACTCAGCACGTAATCGGGCCCTACCGGCAGGTCGCCGAACGCGAAGAAATTGTGAGCATAATGATGCGTCTCGAACGGCTTGGTGCCCGTGTTGGCAAGCTTCCAGTCGACGATCACCTGCTTGCCCTTGACGTCAACAGTGGCCCAAAGCTCATATGCATATCCGTTGGCGCCCTTCGATACCTGGTGAAACTCGGCCTTTGCCTTGCCCCACTTGACCGTGGTCGCCGCCAGGTCGATCGGCTCGTATTGATTCCAGAAGCCGTATGGCTGCCCTTTTTTCTTCAGCACTCCCACGCCGACCTTCACAAAACCTTCGCCTTCCTTGGCGTCGACGTATCCGGGCGGGCCGTTTGGCGTGACCAGGTCGAACTCCGCCGCGAGCCCCGCCTGGTCCGACACCGGATTGTGCTCGATAGGATTCGTGAGGAATTCATCGCCGTTCATCGCCACGCGCAACACCGCCGCAACGGGCGTGAAGCGAATGCCGCGATTGTATCGCTCAGGGTGATTCGGCTCCATCACCTCGACAACAAGGTCGTTGCTTTGCAGAATCCGGCTGCCCTTGTGACGCGGCTCGGGGGCGGGTTGCGTATCATTTTCCACATCTTCCGCCAGGTTGTTCTCAGCGGCTTGTCCAACATCATCCTTGGGTGGCTCCATCGCCTTGCAGCCTCCGCTCGGGGCCAATGAAATCGAAAGCACCAGAATAAGAGCAGCCAGCCCCGCCCAGGCGGCCAGCGGCCCGTCCTTCTTTTCCAGTCGTGTTACCATAACATCATTTCTCCATTTCAGCTTTGCGGCATCTTGATGTACACACTACCGTAACCGATTATATTGTAACAAAAGGGCCGTGAGTGTCAAGGATGGAAAGGGCCGCAATTCAGGTGGAAGTGTGATGTGCTTTTGTGGGAGAGGCCCATGCCCCCATCGGCCTCGCGCCGATGGAGCGGTGCTTTTGCACTACCAAGCGTTCCCACCACACTCGCCCCCCGGTCGGCCATATTGCCTCCGTCCGCCCACTACGTCTAACAGCGTCTTACATTATCAGCAATATACGCCAGCACTCGGAACAGCAAGCCGAAACCGCGCACCCTATTATACGCCCTTGTTTCGCCTCATGATCAACGCAAATGACAAGCGTCGTCG
>JABMSA010000088.1 GCA_013202185.1 Planctomycetota bacterium | reverse complement strand
CGCGCGCCACCTCCTCGCCATTGAGGTAAGCAATGAAGGCATCGTCATAGCTCACCATTAGCGCCAGCTTGGCGACTTTCATCGCATCGTCCACGTTGAACAACTTGCGCACGTAAACTGCGGAATACTTCCCCGGCATGTCGCCCAACACGGTCCGGTCGTCGTTGTCGGCATAGCCGAATCCCGCCGCGCCGGTCCGCCATCCCCTGGGCTCGAAGCTCGGGCGCGTCCAGCCTTCTTGCGCATCAGCCCCCGCAAGGTATTGCCATTCCGCGTGCTCGCTTATCAGCGGAGTCATCCTTTCGGCGAGCTTGTCGGTGCCCGTGGAAACCTTGATCGGAGAGCTTGTCGCGATCAGCTTGTCCTGCCATATCGTGATGAATCCCCAGCGGGGCGCCTGGCCGTTGTTTCCCTGCAGTGTGAATTCCTTCAGCGTCTCGCCGGTGGCGGGGTCCAGCCGCAGGCACGATCGGGGCGACATCACATACACGCCGTCGGCCAGCGACACGTAGTTGCTGCCGATCTCGTTGGCCCCGGGCTGGTGGCCGGTGTTGTCGTAGAACTTGCCGATGCCGGGCAGCTCCTTCTCCCACAGCAGGCGCCCGGTGTAGACGTCTACCGCGCGCAGCATGTCGGCGCCCTCGATGAACAGCCGCCCGCCGACCACCTGCGGCGAGGGACCGTGCCCATGACGCGGCAGGACGGCATCGTTGGACGGGCCGCCGAACCACAGCAGACCCAGCGGCGCCCTCACCAGCTTGTCCTTCGATACAACCGTGTTGCCCGCGTCGGCGTACTGGTGCGTCCACGCCCCCGAGCCCGGTAGCGGCCCGACGCGCTTCAGCACCGTTTGCC
This sequence comes from Planctomycetota bacterium, assembly GCA_013202185.1. GTDB lineage: Bacteria > Planctomycetota > PUPC01 > JABMSA01 > JABMSA01 > JABMSA01. The sequence goes on along the minus strand of JABMSA010000088.1, from coordinate 1,151 downwards.
CGCCGTTGGCCGTCTCGACCTTGGCGCCAGGCAGACGCATGCCCCTGACCAATGCGGCGAGCGCCTCTTGTTTTCCCTCGGGAGTGTTGAAGATGGCCATCCCACCGTACGGACGCAGTGCATTGAAAACGTGCTCGATGCTTGTTCTGGTCGCGCCGGGCTCTTCGGGCAGCGGCTTCTGCGACACGATCAAGCTTGCAATGTAGGGGGGAAAGGGAAACGCGAAAGGATCGCCGGTGTATGCCATGACCTTCCGGCCGTAACGCCCGTAGTCGTTCATGCGGCGGCGGAAGGCATTCACCTTTTTTGCATCTGGGTCGACAATTATGACGAGCAGGCTGGAAGACCAAGCTATCTCTTCGGCCAGGCGTTCGCTGCCGAGCCCGAGCACGATGCAGTAGCCATCCGTGGCACCGGTTCGTTGGAAGATCACGTCTGCCTCCTTCGAGATCCGGCGCTTGAACTCTTTGATAATGTTCGGGTGTGTCTTCGGCGCGACCTTCTTCCCGCCGAAGCAGTAGAGGCTGCCTTCACGCGTGACGACAAAGAGCTTGCCTCCGGCGGCGAGCATGCTCCACGGCTCGCCCTGCACCTTGCCCTGCCACGACAGCGCGGGCGCCCCCTGCCGTGCAACATCAACGGCCATTATCGTGCCGTCGTTGCGCCCGCCGTAAAGGCGACCGCCGGCTCGGAGGAATATTCTTTCCGGGGTCGGGTCGAGTTGCGCCCGCCAAAGCTCGCGCAGCGCCGGCCTCCCGTTGCCCTTGTCGTCGGTCAGTCCCACGGTCGGGAGCAGTTGGGCCACGAGCGTTTTATTTGTGCAGGAATATGCGGTGTCCCGCGAGAAGAACTTCCGCCCCCCGCCAATGAGCCCCTTGCCGCTGTCGAGGTCGTAGATCGCGCCGCCGTTGGCAAACCATCCGCCCGCCGTGGTCACCTCGTAGCCGCCGGCATTATTTCCGAACTGGCGGCTGGCCACGTGGTAGTAGAGGAACTCGCCGGTGTTGCGGTCGTATGCGGCGGGCACGGTTCTTCCGCCGGAGACAAGCAACACGTTTTCCTAGGCGGCCATGTAACCCTGTGGCGCCACGCCGGCGAAGGCAGGGCTGTTGTGCTGCTGCTGGATGTAGATCGAGCCGCTGCCGCTGTTG
>JABMSA010000087.1 GCA_013202185.1 Planctomycetota bacterium | reverse complement strand
CCGCTGCTGCGCGCTACTCGCTCGCACCAAGACGCCCTCATGACGGCTCCACGCCTTCATCTTCGGTGATTCAGTGAGGCCGCATGGGCATGATCACATGCGTGAAAATCTCTCGGCCAGCCCCCACGGGGCGCAGCACCCCCGGACTAGTGGGACCTTCCGTCTCCAACACGACTTGCTCTGTGCCGATGACCGAGAGGACATCGGCAAGATACTTGGCGCTGAAGGCAATTTCGATCCCAGTTCCCTCTACAAGGGCATCCATCTCGCTCACGTTGTCTCCCAGATCCGCCGAGGTTGCCGCCAGAGTGTCGGTGCCACGAGCAGGAGGCGCAGCGCCGCCGTCGCTGGGCGTGACTTGCAGTTGCACGATATTCGAGCCATCCCGGGCAAAGAGGGACGCAACCCGCACGGCTTTCAGGAAGGCATTGGTGTCGAGCGTCGCGCGTGTCGTGTACGTCTTGGGAATGATGACCGTGTAGTCGGGGAAAGTACCCTCAATGAGCTGAGATACCAGGTCCACGTTAGGCATGTGAAAGAGAGTCTGATTGCCTGCCGGTGTGAACGCAACCTGTACGGCTGCTTCTTCCTCTTCCTCCCGCTCTGGAAGTTGGCCGATGATGCGAGCCAGCTCCATCATGCTGCGGGCGGGGATGATGACCGACACAGGTTCCGATACCGGTTGGTCGAGTTGGGTTTCGCGCACCGACAGACGATAGCCATCGGTGGCAGCCAAGGTGAAGAGCCCGTCGCGGAAGCTGGCGTTCACCCCTGCCAAAGTGGGGCGACTCTCGTCGGTTGCGGCGGCGAAGGCAACCTGATCTATCATCTGCCGCAACCCCGTGGGCTCCAGTTCGACCATCCCATTCGCTTCGACCGTGGGAATCATGGGGAACTCGCTGGCATCAATCCCTTTGATATTCGCCTCGTAACGCACACATCTAAGGTTCAGGCTTTGAGTGCGCACCACAAGTTTGAGATCAATCCGTTCAGGGGGCAGGGTGTTGACGAAGTCCGTCAACAGGCGCGCTGGTACGGTGGTGGCCCCCTCATCTTCCACCTTTGCCCCTACCCAACAGTGAATGCCGATTTCCAGATTCGTGGCCGAGAGTCGCAGCCGCCCTCGGTCAGTCTTGAGCAAGATGTTGCCTAGGACCGGCAGCGTGCTGCGGTGAGAAACGGCACGGCCGACGATAGAGAGACCCTTGGCCAAATGCTCTTGCAAGCAGGAGACACGCACGGCATTACCTCCTTGACCTGATGCCCGCCATCAAAGCACGGACTGTGATGAGCTTCCGGTTTCCAGCCTCAAGTATACCACTGATGCTCATTTCCTTCAAGAAAGACAAACGCACGTGCGCTCATCTTGTGGTTATGGCGTCTCTTTCCCGTTCAGCAGGTGGACCACCTGGCCCGTATCTCCCGATTCGATCATCTTCTCTGCTAGGAAGATGGCCCTGAGCGCTTCCTCGCCGGTGACTTCCGGTCGCCTGTCGTACAATACGCAGTTGACGAAGTCTTCGAGCTCCACCCGTAGAGGTTCGCGGCGTTTCACCTCGTACTTGACCCGACGACCCTCGCTTACGCCCATGATCGCCGACAGCCCCTCCCACTGGCCATTGGCGAACGCATTCTCGTAGAAATAGAAGTCCTGCGTCAGGTAATTGACCAGGAACATCCCTCTCTCACCAAGAAGTGCTAGCTCTCGGATCTTCGTTGGGGTCAGCCAGTTGATGTCCAAAACGCCAACTGTACCGTTCTCGAACTTCAGCACGCCCAGAAGGAGATCTTCGTGAGATGCGTGGATCTTTCGCTCTGTCTCGGCGTAAAGACTCGATATCGGAGAGTTGGTGATGTATTCCATAATATCCAACTCATGCGTTGCCAAATCGAGGATCACGCCCACGTCATCTACTCGCGGCGGGAACGGCCCCACGCGACGGGCGTGAATCTGGTACACCCGCCCAAGCTGCCCGTCCGCCAGGTGGCGCTTCATCTCCGCCACGGCAGGATTAAAACGTTCGATATGTCCCACGGCTAGCTTGATTCCCTTTTCCGAAGCGGCAGTGATCAACTCCTTGCCCTCTGCAACGCGCAGGGTGAAGGGTTTCTCGATGAACACGTGGATGCCGCGATCAATCACCTCCTTGGCCATGGGGT
>JABMSA010000086.1 GCA_013202185.1 Planctomycetota bacterium | reverse complement strand
GTGGTCGGTCCGCCTCGCCACTTTCAATGGGTGGGCAGCCCCCCGTGGGCGCGGCACCATGACCGTCGAGCGAGCGTCAGCGCGATGGTCTCGGCCGGCGGCCGCGTATTCTACATCTTCGACGAAGGCTCGACCGCTTCGATCATGCTGCCTCCGAAGACGTTCCTTATTGCTCGGGACGCATTCAATGGTATGATCCTTTGGAAGCGAGCGATCCCGAAATGGTTCACCCATTTGTGGCCGTTCAAGAGCGGGCCCACCCAGCTCCAACGCCGTCTGGTTGCCGTCGGTGACAGGGTCTACGTCACGCTCGGGCTCGATGCTCCCTTAGTCGCCCTGGATGCGGCAACGGGCGAAACCATCCGGACCTATGCAAACACCGATACGACCGAAGAAGCCATCTCGTCCGATGGCGTGCTGTTTGTGTTGCTGAACAAATCGCCCCAGAGCTACGACGCCTTCAAGCCGCAAGAAGTCGGCATCGGCGCCGAGCGCGACCGTATCATGCGCGATTTCCCTTGGAATGAAAGACCCAGAGAGATTGTTGCCATCCGCGCAGAGACGGGTGATGTCCTTTGGAACCAGAAGCGTCGTGTAGTGCCGATGACGCTGGCTGCCGACGGCAAGCGCATCTACTTCCACGACGGCGACAAAGTCGTGGCTCTGGACCGCAAGACGGGTGAGCGAATCTGGCGCAGCGGCTCCGTGGAGCGGAGGGCGACGATTCCCACAAACATTATGCCGACGCTCGTCGTGTACGAAGACGTCGTTTTGTTCTACGGAGCGACGAGAAAGCTGACCGGAGTCTCGGCCGAAACCGGCCAAATCCTGTGGACTGAGCCTCACCCCCACTCGGGGCACTTCTGTCCGGAGGATGTCCTCGTAGCGGGCGGTCTTGTGTGGGGCGGAGAAATCGCCGGCGGAAGGGACAGTGGAATATTCATTGGCCGGGACCCACGGACCGGGCAGATTAAGAGTGAGTTTCCGCCGGATGTCAGCATCTACTTCATGCACCATCGGTGCTATCGCAGCAAGGCAACGGATCGATTTCTCATCCCCGGGTGGACGGGGACTGAGTTCATAGATTTCCGCGAGAAGCATTGGGTCACCAACCACTGGGTCCGTGGCGGGTGCATATACGGTGTCATGCCCAGCAACGGCCTGCTGTATACTCCCGCTCATAGCTGTGCCTGCTACATGCAGGCGAAACTCAACGGCTTCTGTGCCCTGGCCCCGGCGCGAGAAAGTGGCCGAAAGGCTTCGGGTCCGACAACGAGACTGCAGCAAGGTCCCGCATACAACAAAATCGCAAATCGTCAATCGAAAATCGACAATACCAATGACTGGCCGACGTTTCGCCATGACGGCGCGAGGAGCGGCTTCACTCAGACGTCGGTGCCAGCCGACCTGAAGCAAGCGTGGAAGACCGCGCTGGGCGGCCGGCTGTCTGCCCCCGTGCTTGCCGGCGGCAAATTGTTGGTTGCATCGATCGACACACATACGGTTCACGCCCTTGACGCCGATTCCGGTGAGCGGTTGTGGAGCTACACTGCGGAAGGGCGAGTTGACTCACCTCCGACCGTTCATGGCGGGCGAGTCCTGTTCGGTTCGGCCGACGGCTACGTGTACTGCCTCGATGCCTCCGATGGCGCCCTTGCCTGGCGATTTCGTGCCGCGCCGCAGGATCGCCGGATGACATCGTTCGAGCAGGTCGAATCTCTCTGGCCTGTGCACGGCAGCGTGCTTGTCAAGGATGGTGTGGTCTATTGTATTGCCGGCAGGTCGATGTTCCTGGACGGCGGCCTGCGCTACCTGCGTCTGGACGCAAAAACCGGCCGCAAACTGGGCGAAACGATATTCGACGAACGTGACCCCAAAACCGGCGAGAATCTGCAAGCGCACGTCAAGGTCAGGAACATGCCGGTAGGGCTTCCCGACGTGCTCTCAACGGACGGGCGTTATCTCTACATGCGATCCCAGCGTTTCGACTTCGATGGCAATCGCTACAATCTTGCTCCCCATTCGGGCAAAGACGCCGAGCAGGGGGCCGTCCAGAAAGGCGAGGGCGTGCATCTGTTCTCACCTACGGGTTTCCTGGACGGCACGTGGTGGCACCGGTCTTATTGGCTCTATGGTCGCAGCTTCGCCGAAGGGGCGGGTGGTTGGCCTCAAGCGGGCAAGTTTGCCCCCGGCGGGCGAATCATGGTTGTCGGTGACTCCAACGTATACGGATTCGGGCGAAAGCCGATGTACTTCCAATGGCGAACGCCGCTCGAATACCACCTGTTCGCGGCCAGTCGAGATCCGCAGATTGTTCGTGAGCCCATTGGCCGTCCGCTGAAAGGCAAATCAGCTAACGGAAAGCCGCGACGGCAGATGATTCAGCATCCTCGTCACGAGTGGTCGCACTCGGTGCCGATTCTGGCTCGGGCGATGGTCCTGGCCGATCGAACCCTCTTCATCGCCGGCCCACCCGATGTTGTCGATGAGGAGCAGGCT
>JABMSA010000085.1 GCA_013202185.1 Planctomycetota bacterium | reverse complement strand
GTCTTGATCGTGCTGAGGAACAGCTCGTTGAGCTCTTGATAGAGCTTGGCGTTTCTGATGGCCGTGCCCGATCTGCGCGCCACGGCCGACGCCAGCATCGCCTCGCCGCTCTTGAATTCTTTCTCCTCAAACTTCAGCAAAACGAGTGTTCCGTAATGCTCGCCATCCGTGGCCACAGGATAACCCGACGCGGCCGATACGCCCATAGCCAGGTTGGTCAGCACGCCATCCGCCTGTAGGTTGTTGACGGTAACCATTCCCTCCTTGATCTTGACGCGCCGATCCACTTCGCGGGCGATCCGCTTGATGTTGCCTTCTATCTTCTTGTCCACGCGCTCGGTCTGGCCCTGATATACAGTTGCGCCTTTCTTGGCGTTCGGCACCCAGCACAGGGCGTCGCACTGGATCACCTCTCGCAGGCCCTCTACCACATAGTCGATAACTGTAGACGTCTCCGCCCGTATCGGTATTCTTTCGCCGATCTCATACAACAGGGCCAGCTCTTCATATCTCAATGTCAGATCACTGGTGAGGCTTTCCACCTCCATCTCGTGGAAGCTGTCTTGCGCTACGAGCAGAGAAAGCGAATTCACAAGGGGATCCACCCCGCTCACGCTCTGCTGAGGCACAACGATCCCTGCGCCCGGAAGCTCACACACAATCACCCCGCCAAAGAGCGCCGAAGAATGCATGATCGGAAGCGCCGAGATTGCAGCCCCGGCCGCACACCTGGCGTGGCAGGGCTGATGCGTATCGAGCAGCTCGGCGATGAGGCGCTCGCGGACGCGCCCGCATCCGCCGTTGCCGACGGCCGGACACGAGCCGCTTTCCGCCACGACGTTCTTTTCATTGTCGAGGAACTGAATGTGCAATCTCCCGTTGCCGGTCAGATAGCGCACCAGCCCCGATATCCCCGGCATCTCGAGGTCCGATTTGAATTTACTTTTAACAACGCTCATCAAGAGCTCCTCCGGTGCGTAAAATGCCGCTCATGCAGTAGCGACCTGTTCTCGGGTCCGCCTGTATTCTTCAATGGTGGCGAGAATCTTCCGCGGGCTGAATGGCTTCGAAATGAAGCGCCGCCTGGGGCTGCTCTCGACCCATTTTCTGCTTTCGTCATCGAGCTGCGCCGTGAGCACGATCGTCAAGTAATCGGCGTCGGGCGTCATCTCTTCACATTCCCTGCACAGATCAATTCCGCTCATCCCCGGCATCTTGACATCCGTGATGATGATGTCGGGGTGAAGCTCCCGTATCTTCAGTAGGCCCTCTTCGGCCGTCACGGCTCTCAGTACCCTGTAGCCGGCGTTCTGCAGCTTGAGCTGCACCACGCGGCTGATGCAGGGGTCGTCATCGATCGACAGTACCAGCAGGCCATCAGCATCCATGCTTCGTTTCGCTCCTTTCTACGTGCAGCTCGCGATCGCTCTACTTCAAGGGGAGGTTGAGCGTAAACTTGCTGCCCTTGCCCTCTTCGCTTTCCAGGCGCAGATCGCCGCCGTGCAGGCAAGCGATCTCCTTGGCAAGAGCCAGGCCCAGGCCGTTGCCCGTAACCTTTGAAGACCCTGTGCGTTTGCCTCGGTAAAACTTGTCAAATACCTTCTCATGCTCATCCTGGGGGATACCCCAGCCGGTGTCTACCACGTGCACCCTCAGCTCCTCGGCATCTACCTCGCCCGCCAGGATCACGCTGCCGCCCGGCTCGGTGTACTTGATGGCGTTGCCCAGCAGATTCATCACCACCACGCGGACCATCTCCTTGTCTATATCCGCTTCCGGCATGTCGTCGGGCAGATTCGCGGCGATGTCGATGTTCTTGCTCTTGGCCGTCGCCGCCACCGACGTCAGGGCGTCCTCGAGGAGCTTGCGCGTTCTCACCGACGACTTGTTGAGCACCAGCCCGCCGACCTCGATCCTCGAGATGTTGAGCATGTTGTCGATCAGCCTCGCCAGCCGATCGGCCTCTTCGTTTATCGTATTGAAGAACTCCGCACGCAGCGCCGGCGTATCCGCCTCGTTGTCGATGAGCATCTCGACGTACGACTTGATCGCGCTCAGCGGCGCACGAAGCTCGTGGGCGACGTTCGAGATGAAGTCGCCACGCGCCTGCTCTTCCATCTTCTGCTGCGTCACGTCACGCAGCATCGTCAGCGCCCCGCCGCTTCTTTCAGACCGACCGCTGACGGGCATGAGCTGGATCCGCACAACCTTCCTGCCTTCGCCGCCCGAGAAATCCAGCTCCGCGGATCGGCGGATGTTCGGGCCCGAAGTATCACGGGTCATGAACTGCGCAACCTCCTTGTGCTCGGGCAGCGCCTCCTCGGGTGTCTTGCCTATCACGTCTTTGCGCCCAACGCCCAGCAGCACCTCCGCCTCGCGGTTGATGATCGATACACGCCCATACGAGTCGCCTACAATCACCCCCTCACCCAAGCCGTCGATGATCGACTCCGTCCGGCGCTTATCGAACAGGATCACGCGGTTGCTCACCTGCAGCTCGCGGTTCGAGTCCAGCAGCTTATTGTACTCCTTGCTGATCTTCGACATCATGTTGTCGATGCCCGATGCAATATCGCCCGCTTCACCACCCTTGGGCAGATCGAGCGCCAAGCCTTCCCACGGCATGTCTTTCCCGGCCGACTGGGCCTCGAGCACCGAGCGCCTCAGCCGCGTGATCGGGCCGAGAAGCGCGTGGAGAAAATAGTTGCCCACCATCAGCAGCAGAGCCACCCCGAAAACGGCGATCTCGCCCCGATACAGACCCTTGCCGACAAATGACAAGAGCGACGGATGCTCAACAGCAACCTGAACCCGACCCACCGGCTTGTCGTCCGGGCCGATCTGTTTCTCGACAACGTAGAACATCTCATCGGTTGTCTCCAGCGCGTAAAGGGCATAGCTGGTTTCCGGTGTGGCCCACGAGTCAACGGGTTCGTTTTTCACGAGTTGCGCCGCAATCTGCATTCGCCCGCTCTGTGCAACAGGCTTGCCGTCGGCGTCGATTATGCGCACGAATACGACATTGCGGTTTTGGTTCATCCGCGACACCACCGCCTGCACCTCCGCCAGATTCCCGCGCTCCATCGGCCCTTCGGCGCTCGCCACAATTACGTCCGAGAGGCTGTCGCCGGTGGCTATCACGTGGTTAGCGGCCGACATCCACTCGTTCCGAATGAACACGTAGCACATCAGCGCCGCTCCCAAGAGGAACAGCACAGCCACCACGAGTTGCACAATTGACAGTGTTCTGCTTTTCTCAACACGTATGCCCGGCAGCAGCAGCTTCAGTTTTTTCATGAGGTCCATTTGTCGAATGCCTTAAAACAATCTCCATCGAATCTGAGACTTTTCACGACTGTGTCTACTGCAAACGGCGTGCCTTGAGTCTCGAATCAAACTAATGTTTTAGCAGATTCACCAGCAGCCGGCGGAAGAAACTGTTGTCGCGCAACAACTTCCCCGATTTCACCAAGAACCCGACGCCCATGCGCAAGGCGCTGCACCCGCAGTGCAGAGGAACACCGCATTACGATGATGAGCCGCGCAGCGCGGCCGTAAGCTGTGGAGGATCAAAGACTTAGAAATGCGGCTGCCGAAGTGTGTAGACCAATCTACAAAACGCGGTGCCCCGTGCCCGCGAACGTCGAGTTGTGTTCAGAATCCGCAACGAAAGACGGCAACCTGCCGCGCTCATGCGTGCGCAATGAAGTCACTTGTTGCGATCGAGTCGAGAGCCCCGGCCCACTCGCCGTGTTGCGCGGCTTCCACGTCCAACCCGCGCACCCATGGCACCTTTGCAAGCACCTTCAAGCCCGTCAGCCGCTCGAGTTCGTCCGGATTAGTCGCCTCGGCAACGCCGGGCGCATCCGGATATCCGCTGATCACAATACCCGCCACGTGCAGCCCTCGTGCATGCGCGCACTCGACGGTGAGCGCCGTGTGATTCAGCGTGCCCAAGCCCGGCGGCGCTACGACAACCAGCGGCAGCTCGAGCATCGCGGCAAAGTCGGCGACGACCGCATCTTCGCTCAGCGGCGCCAGCAGTCCGCCCACACCTTCAATAAGCGCCACCTCATGGCGCGCGGCCACGCGCCTGCAATGCTCTGCCACCTGCGCCACGTCTACGCGGCGCCCCTCAAGCCTTGCCGCCACCGCCGGCGCGAGCGGCGCGTCGAACAGCGCCGGCGTCAGCTCCTCGGGCGGTTCGCCGCTGAGTGCCGCCTCCTCGAGGAACAGCGTGTCGGCCGAGACCCTCCGGCCGTCGACCGTCATCGCGCCCGAGGCAAACGGCTTGAGCGCCACCACGTCGCGCCCCTCGGCGCGCAGCTTCGCGGCGAGCGCCGCCGTGAACACCGTCTTGCCCACGCCGGTGTCGGTGCCGGTGATGAAAATGCCGCGAGTCGGCGCCCCGGATGTGCGCGTTGCGTCCGTCACGGGCAGCACTCCTCGATGGAATCGCGCACCGCCCGCATCAGCGTGTCGAGCTGCTGAACCGTGATGCACAACGGCGGGAAAATCACAACAACATCTCCGAGCGGCCGGATGATCGCGCCCCTGGGCCGGGTGGCTGCCGCGACCTTCGCGCCCATCCTGATTGCGGTCGGATATCGCCGGCGGGTCGGCCGATCGGCTACAAGCTCGATGCCGGCAATGAAACCGCGCCGCCGCACGTCGCCCACGTGCTCGAGCGTCGCGATCTCTTCGAGGTGTTGCGCCAGCCGCTCGATCTTCGGCTTCAGCTTCTCGAGCGTGCGGTCCGAGTCAAACACCGCCAGATTGGCGATGCCCGCCGCGCACGCCAAAGGATTGCCCGTGTACGTGTGGCCGTGATAGAACGTCTTGCGCTCATCGGGCTCGCCGAGGAACGCGCTGTAGATTTCGTCGGTCGCGAGCGTGGCTGCAAGCGGAAGGTATCCGCCGGATATGCCCTTCGACAGTGCGAGCAGATCGGGGCACACGCCCTCGTGTTCGCACGCAAACATCCTCCCGGTTCGGCCGAATCCCACGGCCACCTCGTCGGCTATCAGCAGCACGTCGCACCGGCGCGTGGCATCGCGGGCGCGCCGCAAGTAGCCCGGGGGCGCCGTGATGATCCCGCCGGCCCCCTGCACCAGCGGCTCGAGCACCACCGCGGCAAGCTCATCGGCGTGCTCCTCGACCATCTTCTCGAGCTGGGCCGCGCACGCCATCCCGCACGACTCGCGCCGCTTGCCGAGCGAACACCTGTAGCAGTACGGCGACGGTGCAAAGAGCGACGGCATCAGCATCGCCTCGTATATGCCGTGAAACAACTTTATGCCGCCTACGCCCACCGACCCGATCGTGTCGCCGTGGTAGCCGTTGTCCAGGGCGAGGAACCTCGTTTTCCCTCGCCGGGGATCCGGCCGCTGGCGCTGATACTGAAACGCCATCTTGAGCGCCACCTCGACCGCCGTCGAGCCGTCGTCGGAGAAGAACACCCGGCTCAGGCCGTCGGGCGCGATCTCGATGAGCTTTGCGGCAAGTTCGACGGAGGGCTCATTGGCCAGCCCCAGCAGCGTGGAGTGGGCTATCTTGCCGAGTTGGGCTATGATCGCGTCGTCGATCTCCTTGCGTCGGTGGCCATGCACGTTGCACCACAAAGACGACACGCCGTCGATGTATTCGCGGCCGTCGGAGTCTATCAGCAGCGCGCCTTCGCCCTCGGCAATTACGAGCGGCCGGCTCTGCTCCCACTGCTTCATCTGCGTAAAAGGATGCCAAACGTATCGCCGGTCATCCTCTGATAGTATCCTCGAGAAACTCATCGTCGTGCTCTTCCAAATCCGATGGAGGCGGATCTTTGTGTGTTGCGGGGGCCGATTCATGATCAGTGCAGGCCGGTTCGGCGGCAAGTTCAATCGGCAGTGTCGTTGCGTCGGGGGCTTTGTCGAAGATGTTTATCGTTTTCCATCTGCCGCCCAGGAATCGATACAGCAAGGCAATTCCGAGCAACCAGATGTACACGTTGGCGCCCACCCATCCGCCGTAAACTCCCAGCCAGGTGTGAAACGCCAGCACATAGCCCACAGGCAGGAAGATGCACCATCCGGCGATGATCTGCACCGCCATGGGCCATTTTGTGTCGCCCGCGCCCTTCAGGGCACTGCCGGTAATGATCGCGGTGGCGTCGAAAAGCTGAAAGAGCGCGGCGAAGATGAGAAACCTGCCGCCAAGCTCAATGACTTCGGGTTCGATCAGGAAAAGCCCTATCAATTGGCGTCTGAAGACGATGAAGATTGCGCCCATGAACGTCATGTAACATACGCCGATCTTGAGCGCCGTGATGTATCGCGCCCTGGCGCGCTGCACGTCGCCCCGGCCTATCCACTGGCCCACGATAGCCGTTACCGCGATGCCGAGCGCAACTGTAGGCATGAACGATGCGGCGAGTATGTTGCCGGTGATGCCGGCGGCCGCCAGTTGGTTGTCGCCAAAGCTGCCAACGAAAAAGCAGAGAAAAACAGTCCAGCTTGCAACGTCCATGCCCATCGACAGGCCCGCCGGCCAGCCCACGCGGAAAAGCTCACGCGTGCGCCGCCAGTTCCATTGCCACGTCCGGCGCGTTGCGTACGACTCATTGAACAAGCCCGAGAGGAAAATACCCAGCATCACCAGTGCGCACAACCAAGCCGCAATATTGGTGGCGATGGCCGCCCCCATCTCCTCCATCGAAACTCCGGCCAGAGCTGCGGTGGTGGCCACGTTCCCGATCGCTCCGGCCAGCTCGGGAAAGGTCGTCTTACCTTCTTTGATGGTGGCAAAGAAGATGTCCGCGACCCTTTCGGCCTCGGAAGCCTCCAGCTGGAAGGCGTTCAATACGGTGGTCAGTGCATCAGCTGAGGTGAAGGTATCCGTCAGTCCAGCCACGGCGGCCCGGCTGGCAATCTCCAGCACGTACAACGAGTCCGCGGTATCGGTGATCCCGGCCGAAATAATTTGGTAGAGCCCCTTGGTCAACAGGGCGGGGGGGTCGGGAACGTTGGTGGAGAGGGAGATGACGGCGACCCGGAGCCCGTTCATGTCCTCGACCGTCCCCGGTAGCAAGGTGCTGACCTCTCTCAGCGCAAGGTCCAGCTCTGCGGCCATCTTCGTGGCTTTGACTCCGACCAGCGCCGCCGCAGCTCCCAGGGCGGTGAGAGCCCCGATGGGGGTCTTGAGGAACGAGCTGAACTTTCGGAGCGTTCCGGTCCCCTTCTGTACCCCTGCCATCAGGGGTGCAGTGTTGGCGTTCAACGTCCAAAAGAGCTGATCAATTTCCTTGCCACTCGCCACGCGTTGCCTCTCAGGCCTCGGGGAGGGACTGTGCGATACCGAACCACATTGTCAAGATCGCCGGGTCGGTGAACCGGGTAATCACATCGGTAGAGGAGGCCTCCATGTAGCTGACAGCCAGGGCTGGACCGAGAACAGGCATATCATGTCCGTAAACGGAAGCCCAGACCTCTGAGACCCCCTCTCCCTGCTCCGCACGGACCGCCGCTTCTCCTACTCGAAGGACGTCCTTGGGGCCACGGAGCCGGTCTGTCGCCCTTACAGACATCACAACCTGACCGTCTGCGGTGAGGCGCCCCTCGACCTTCGCATGAAACGGCAGATCATTCGCCACTGGTGGCCTCCTCCATTTCGTTGGAAGCCGCCGCGTCGGCCCCCAGCCGGGTTTGGGCCAGTAGGCTAACCAGGCTCCGGTCCTTGGCGAGGCTCTCGGGAGAGCATCTCATTCTGGTGGCC
>JABMSA010000084.1 GCA_013202185.1 Planctomycetota bacterium | reverse complement strand
GTGCCGTCGCCGGCGACGTCGCTGGTTTTCGATGCAACTTCGCGCACCATGCGTGCGCCCATGTTCTCGTAGCTGTCCTCGAGCTCGATTTCCTTGGCGACTGTTACGCCGTCTTTGGTGACGGTGGGCGCTCCGAAGCTTTTTTCGATGATGACGTTGCGCCCCTTGGGGCCGAGGGTGATCTTTACCGAGCGGGCGAGTGTGTTTACGCCTTTGCGAATGGCGTCGCGCGCTTCACTGTCGAAAGCGATTCTTTTTGCCATGTTTTTCTCCGCACTGAATTTGATATGTTTGCCGGTATGTCCGGTATGTTTTTATTCGAGAACGGCGAGAACGTCGTCCTCTTTCATGATGAGGTATTCGTCGCCGTCGATCTTCACCTCGGTGCCTGCATAGGATGAGAAGATGACCTTGTCGTCTTTTTTCAGGGACATGGCCGACGTCTCTCCGCTGTCGAGAATCTTGCCGGGCCCAACGGCCACAACTTTTCCTTCCTTGGGTTTTTCCTTGGCGGTGTCGGGAAGGACGATTCCGCCTTTCGTTTTCTGATCGGCTTCAACTCGCTGCACGAGGATTCTGTCTCCTATTGGCCTTACATTCATTCAGATGACCTCCTTGCCTGAGATGGCGTAACCAGGTACTTTGACATGTCCGCGCGCCCCGTGCGGGCGGTAAAATGGGCAAAAGATATGCGCCAGGTGCTGCTGAGGATTTACGGCTGGTTGCTGTCTGCTGATGGTTGCTGCTTCTTGCCGGAATCCGAGGAGCTTGAGGATGGCTTGGCGGAGTCGGCCTCCGCTTCTTCCTTGTACTCCTTGCTGCGATAATCGGTTTGGTAAAATCCTGATCCCCTGAAAATTATCCCGGCGCCGCTTCCGATGAGCCGCCTGACTTTCTTGCCGCACTCGGGGCAGTCTTCGATGGCCGGTGCGGTGATCGACTGGAACTCTTCAAAATGATGCCCACAGATGGTGCATTCATATTCGTACGTCGGCATCTTGCTTTCCTCCTTTCGAAAGCATGGATGTATTATGCAAAATCTGTGCCAATGTGCCGCGCCGCCGTGTGCGCTTGCACAACACACTGTACCGTCACGCTTTAGGAAAACAGGGCCGCGCTCGTGGGGCTGTCAAGATGGCAGGAGGTGTGCCTGGTTGTGGCTTGAAGCTGTCAAAATGACGGAAGCGAAATTGGGGGGGACCCAGAGCGCCCTGGGGGCGCAGGGCTCTCTGGGGGGGGAAAGAATGCCAATTCACGGATGCAAAGCGGAATACTCGAAAGATTCAAGGGCACTACTTTATTATACACTGTTTGCCACGCTCGTGCAATCGGGATATTCCTATTATATGCTTCTATTTTCCTTGTGTGGTTGCTCCCCCTGCATAAAACGGCCGGCAGCAAGCCTCTTGGTGTTTGGATCCCGGTTGTGTGCTTGCTGCCGGTTCAGATTACACGAACAATATTATTATAAGCGATAGCCCCTGATGATACAATCGGGGCAATCCTGATTTCACGTCTCCAAGTTCCTGACGGCCGGCCCGGCGCACATGCCCTGGTTATTTCCGGCGTCGGTGCTTGCGTGTTACGCGGCATTTGCTCGGGCCACCGTTGGGCGATGAGGAGTTGTCTGGCTCGGCTTCGACTTGAAACTTCTTTTCAATGATCTCGGAAAGGTGATCTCTGCAGCCGGCGAGCGTTTCTCTGAGGGATTGCAGATGTGAGAGGTAAACGCGGCGCTCGTCTTTGCTTTCAACCGCCGCCGGAATAGACTTTTCGACTGCTGCCATGGCGTTGCGGAGTTCGCTGAAGGCGGTCTCCAGAGCCACGATTCGCTCGATCTTCTGATCGAATATGACTTCCACCACGTCGTGCCAGAATGCAAGGAAGCGTCCTTCGCACACGTCGATTCTCTCGACGAGTTCGGCCTTGCAGATGACATCGTCTTCGGAGCCGTACCCGCCGCCGCCGACGAGTGCCTGCTCCCACTGTTGTTCCGCCATCAGCCGGAGCTGACTGAGTTCATCCGTGAATCTTTCGGCGGGGCAGGGCTCCTGATCCAACAGCCCCGTGGCCGTTCCTTGGGTTTCGCGGTCATTTGCCACTGTACTCACGCCAGACACCTCACAGTAGGGTTGCACTGCAATCGGTTTTGAGGCGGGCCTCAAGGTGTTTCACGCAATCATGCAGCTTCGATGCGACACGCGTGCGCCGCCTTGGCAAGGTTCCGCCCGAGCCATCCGTGGCTCCGCCCGATGCACAAATCAACGTGTTGCTGCGCATCGGGTGTTTTTAATCGGCGCACGAAATTTCAGTGTATTATATTTATCGTCTGATCCCGGCGGAAAGCGTATAGGGGATTTCCTGATTATGAGGTTCGAAATACCTGATATGTCGTGGTGTTGGGGGGTGGCGAACGACGCGGAGGGAAGCGCGTGAAACTGCGAGATTTCACGGCTCGAGGCTTGTGAGGCCTTCGCGCACGGCATATTTGGTCAGTTCGGCAACGCTGTAGACGTTGAGCTTGCTCATGATGTGCCTGCGGTGCGTCTCGACGGTTTTGCCGCTGACGTCGAGTACCAGGGCGATTTCTTTTGTGGATTTGCCCTCGGCCAGAAGCTGGAGCACTTCGCGTTCTCTGTGCGTGAGGGTCGACCGCGCCGCCGCGTCGCTTCCTGCGAGGTGGTTTACGTAGTCTTCGAGCACGACTCCGGCGATGCTGGGGCTGAGGTATATTTGGTCGGCGATAACGGCCCGTATCGCCAGGATGAGTTCTTCGAAGGCGCAATCCTTGAGCATGTATCCCGACGCCCCCGCCTTGAGCATCTCGGATACGAACCGCCTGTCGGAGTGCATCGACAGCCCGATGATCTTGGTGCATGGGTGTCCGGCAGCGATTTTGCCGGCGGTTTCGATGCCGTTGAGGCCGGGCATGCCTATGTCGAGGATCACTACGTCCGGCGCGTGCTCGCCGACGAACTTCAGTGCCTGGCGACCGTCTTGTGCCTCGCCTACGACCTCCATTGCGTCTTCTTTCTCAATGAGGGCGCGCAGTCCGTCGCGCATGATCTTATGATCATCAACCAGAAGAATCCTGATGCTCATGGGCATAGTCCTTCAGCTCTCGTCCGTGAGAGGCGCGGTGAGTTTGATGCAGGATCCCTTGCCGGGCTGCGAGTGCAGGTCGAGGCAGCCGCCGAGGTGCTCGATGCGCTCTCGGATGTTGAAGAGGCCGAAGCCGCCGGTTTTTCGCGGAAGGGAGGCCGTGTCGTCGGTGTCGAATCCGATGCCGTTGTCTTGCACGCTGAGTATTATGTGGTTTCCGGCCCGTGCGACGGCAATCGTGACGGATCCGGCGCGTGCGTGTTTGGCGACGTTGGCGAGCAATTCGCGTGCGGTCTGGAAAAGCACAATCCGAATATCGTCGTCGAGCGGCTTGTCGGCGCCGTCGTCCTTGAATTCGCAGGCGATTGCGTGCCGGCTGTGGAATTCCTCGGCCAGCCATTGGAGCGCGGCCTCGAGGCCAAGCTCGTAGAGGACCGGCGGGCTCAGCTCGAGCGTGAGAGATCGGGTGTCCTGGATCGTTTGCTCGATCAGATCGATGATTTCGTTCATGGGTTCGGAATGATCCGAGCCGGAGAGTTCCTGGCGCATGGCCGCCAGCTTCATCTTGGATACGGCCAGGGCCTGGCCGATTCGGTCGTGCAGGGCCGTGGCCACGTGGCGGCGTTCGCGTTCTTCGGCCAGGGAGAGTTCGGAAGCGAGCGACCGGAGCTGCTCCTGGTGGTCCAGCAGTTTCTCTTCGGCTCGCCTTTGGTCGGTGATGTCGAAGGCGTAGTGCAAGCAAAGGTCAGGGCCCACGGGCACCCAATGGGCATCCCACACACTGCCGATCGCTTCTATTTCGATGTGCTGTTCTTCGCCGGTGGCCAGTGCGGCGGGCGCCAGGCACCAGGGGCAGGGGTCGCTTCTCTTGCCGAATGTGGCATAGCAGCGCCGGCCGGGCACGGCGCGCACGTTTTCGGCGGCGCGGTTGGAGAGGACCACTTCGCGATCGGGGCGCAGGAGCATCGCCACGCAGGGTAGTGCATCGAGGAAGGCTCTGTTGAGGCGTATTGTTTCGTGCAGTTCGTCTTCAGCCTGCTTGCGCTCGGTGATATCACGGAAGAGGCCGAGTATGAGGTTCCGCCCGTGTATGATCATCGCCGCCGCCGTTATGCTCACTGGAACGGTCGTCCCGTCGGCCCTGACGATCTCGCCGCCTGTGTCTCTGCCGCCTTCCCCTTCAACATGGCGCCTGAAAATCTCCTTGTATTCCCCTGGCTTTTCCGGGGGATGCAGTTGCGTCTGGTGCATGCCGATGATTTGATCGCGGGCTTTTCCCAGGAGGGTCTCGGCCTGGAGGTTGGCGTCGACAATCTCGCCTGTTTCGGTATCGGCCAGGAATGCGGCGTCGCGGATGTTCTCGAAGAGATGCCGATAGCGTTCTTCGCTTTTTCGCAGTGCTTCTTCGGCCTTCTTGCGCTCGGCGAGGTGCCTCCACTCGCGCAGTACCCGCTGGGCGATGTGGGGCATGTCGGCCAGTGTCACCCCGGATTTTACCACGTAGTCGAATGCTCCGGCTTTCATTGCGCCCACGGCCGCCTGCTCGTCGCCGTGGCTGGTCATGATCACACAAGGAAAGCCGGCCCCCACCCGCGCGCGCGGCAGGAGGTCGGTGCCTTTGCCGTCGGGCAGGAGCAGGTCGGTTATCACGAGGTCCGGGGTAAGCTCGGCCAACGTGTCATTTGCTTGCTGGAGGGTCTGCACCGCAATCAGGTCCACACTGACGGGGGCCGACTCAAACTCCCATCGGATCAGTTCGGCATGGGCTTCTTCGTCTTCGACGAGCAGTATCTGGATCGTCTTTTCGCCCGTGGACGTCGGCTCTTGGGTCGGCTGGGCATTGACAGACAATTCGGCCTCCTTCTCTGTGAGTCGGCACTGTACAGTACTGTACCGGGCCTAGAGAAAGGTACGTACTAGGAGCGGGACTAAAGGGACAAGGAAAAGCAATGTCCACACATCGAGATTAGGCTTAAGTCGATTCCAACCTTTTTTCTTGCCACGGGAGTCGTACGCTTCGCCAAATTGACCGCCGAGAGCCAAGAATTCGTGTCCATTCGTGGTTCCACTGTGTGCCACCGCCGCCAGGCTGAAGTACACGGCCAGCTTCGTCCTGATCGACCAGAACGCCCGCCTTGGCGGCTTCGCGTTGTGCTGTGCCGCGTTATTCTGATTCATGGCTGCCGCTTGCTTCATCGAGGTACCGGTGATCGGCCGGAGAGGTCTTCGGCCCTGAAGCTATGTATGTGTTTAGCGTGCCTCCTGCCGCCTTGCGCGGCAGGAGCGGAAGATTGAAAGGCTACTGGCCAGTGTCGGTTTCCGCGCGGCCCCTGCCGGCTTGCCTGGCAGGTGAAG